>JAJXSS010000308.1 GCA_021784455.1 Planctomycetota bacterium | reverse complement strand
TTGAACGAGGTGCCCCCCGACGCCGCGTACTTCCATGCCCAGTTCCGCCGCGTCAACCCCCAGCCCTACGGCCGGGTCTACACCATCCTCGATGGTGTCCGGGGCCACGGCCACTATGCCGGCACCTATCTGGCCTGGGGGCTCAATAACTGCGGCTGGTGGGGCGAAGGCGAAATCAAGTTCTACCTGGATGGGGACATCCCGGCCGGTCGGCCGGTGGATCAGGCCGTGGCCGAGCATGGCGGGGACTGCTTCCCCACCATCTGCGGCACCGGTACCGAGGATTACTTCTGCGGGTCCTACAACTTCGAGAACAAAGCGACCAAGCAGTACCAGGAGTTCACCACGCCTTACACGGGCGTGCCCCACATTGTCCGGCCGGATGGGGTGTACCAGTCTCAGACCCGCTTCAGCATGTACCGCTGGCACCTTGTCGATCCCATCCGTTTCGCCCAGGACATTGCGGTGACGATCCAGGCCATCGGCTGGCGTTCCCAGGGCCGGTTTTTGCCCCTGCAGGATGACATGGCCAGCGTGGCGTACTGGTACCAGACGCTGCCCACCGCGCCCTTCCCCCAATTGCCCGACCGCAATGGCCTGGAAATTGTCTGAGGCCACGGCCGGGAGTCCTGCCCCCCAGGTTGCGGGCGCCGGGGCTGCGTGCCAGGGGAAAATCGCAAGTTGGCGTTGCCCGGGGTAATTGGCGCGTGCCGTCGGATCCGGTCGGGCTGGGGCCCTGCGCCGCCGTTCGTACCGGCCACGGTGCGACCGTTGGTCCGGGCCGGGTACCCATGGGTGCCGCTTGGAATAGGCGCGGCGGCGTGTTATAGGTACGCAGCGCTGATGCCAACGAAGTCAGCCTCTGGAGACAATCCGCGATGGCCACGCTCCGGCCCAACATCCTGCTCATTTGCGTAGACCAATGGCGTGGCGATTGCCTCAGTGGCGCCGGTCACCGGGTGGTGCACACGCCCTGGCTCGACCAGTTGGCCGGCCAAGGCGCCCGATTCGACCGCGCGTACACGGCCTGTCCCAGTTGCATCGCCGCCCGGGCGTCCTTGTTCACCGGCCTGACCCCCGCCCATCATGGGCGGGTCGGTTACCGGGACGGCATTCCCTGGGATTATCCGGTTACCTTGGCCGGCGAGTTCACCCGCCACGGCTACCAGACCCAGGCCGTGGGCAAGATGCACGTGTATCCGGAACGTTCCCAGGTCGGGTTTCAGAACGTCATGCTGCATGACGGCTACCTGCACTTCGCACGCAACACCCAGCCCAACCTGGAACGCGTGGATGATTACCTGCCCTGGCTGCGCCAGCGCCTGGGCTATGCGGCTGATTACGCCGATCACGGCATCGACTGCAACTCCTATGTTGCCCGTCCCTGGGACAAGGACGAATCCCTCCACCCCACGACCTGGGTGGTCACCCAGGCGCTCGACTTTCTGCGCCGGCGGGATCTCCGCATGCCGTTCTTCCTCTTCATGTCCTTCCATCGTCCGCACCCGCCGTACGATCCCCCGACGTGGGCCTTCGAGCAGTACCTCGATCAGCCCATGCCCGAGCCCCCCGTGGGGTCGTGGCACCAGCGGTTCGCATCCGCCGCCACTCCGGGGCCCAGTACGAACTACGGACGGCTGGACCCGCGCTGGTTGCAGCGGACCCGGGCCGGCTACTACGGCCACATGACGCACATCGACCACCAGATCAACCGCTTCCTGGAAGGTCTCAACGCCTTCAATCCCGGCCCCACGTACATCTGCTTTACATCCGACCATGGGGAACTTCTGGGCGATCATCACCTGTGGCGCAAGAGCCTGCCCTACGAAGGCTCGGCCCGGGTGCCCCTGATTCTCAAGGGGCCCGTGGGCAGCGGTATTCGCAGTGGCGGCCAGTGCGCCCAGCCGGTCGAACTGCGGGATATCCTGCCCACCCTCCTGGATTGCGCGGGGCTGCCAATTCCCCAGGGCCTCGACGGCCGGAGCCTGCTGCCCCTGGCCCGGGGCCAGCAGACCGCGTGGCGGCCCTGCGTCCACGGGGAGCACCTCTACGGCGACCAGAGCGTGCATTACGTGACCGATGGCAAGGCCAAGTTCATCTGGTTCAGCTCGGATGGCGCCGAACAGTTTTTTGATCTGGAGCGCGACCCGACGGAGCTGCACGATCTTTCGGCGGATGCCGGGCAGACCCAACGGATGGCTCAGTTCCGATCCTGGATGGTCGAAGCCTTGCAGGGGCGGGAAGAGGGGTTCACCGATGGCCGGGTCCTGATTCCCGGCCGGCCCGTGCAGCCCGTGCTGTCCTTTTTGCGGCCACCGACCGCCTGAATCATCGGAGCGGTGCCCCGCAGCCGATGCCCCTTCCTGCATCGCCCGCTGCGCAGGGCGTGCGATTGCACGCCGTTTGTTTTCCCCCAGACCCGGAGAAAGGGGCCCTCGAGCCCCTCCGGGAGACTGGGGCCATCCGGGGGCCGCCCTACTCCAGGGGGACGGGCACTCCCCCCTGATCGTGTGAGCGGTGGGCGGCGCATAACACGTTGATCACCTGGGCCGCACTTTCCGCCGAAACCAGGAGGGGCTTTCCCTCCCGAAGGTGGGCCGCGATATTGTCGTAGTACGCCTGCTTCTGGGCCTTGTGGTAGTCCACCTCCAGCGTGCCCTTGCCTCCCGCCGGCAGGCGCAGGTGCACCTTGAGTTTGCCCTTGTCGTCAAATTGCCACTCATCCACCAGGGTGCCGTTGGCCCCGGTGATGCGATAGCGCAGGGGCTGGACGCAATCCAACCCGGTGTTGGTGACGTTGGCAATGGCCCCGGAGGCGAAATAGATGCGCAGCGTGCCGAAATCTTCGTTGCGCTCGGGCTCGGTGCGCGGGCCGCGGCGGAAGAAGCCGGACACGGCCTTGACCTCGCTGCCGGCCAGATGCAGCATCCAGTCCACCTGGTGGGCGCCCCAGTCAAACAGGATGCCGCCGTTGCTCTTCTTGAACCCGCGCCAGCTTTCCCACCGGCCGCCGTAGATGATGCCGGTATTGAGTTCATAGAGGTCACCCAGCCAGCCCGCCCGCATCACATCCATGGCCGCCAGGAACCACGGGTCCAGCCGGCGGTTGTGGTACACGGTCAGGAACTTCCCGGCCGCCTGGCTGGCCGCGATCATGGCCCGGGCCTCGGCGTAGGTGGTGGCCATGGGCTTTTCGGTGATCACGTTCACCCCGGCCTTGAGGGCCGCAATCGCCAGCGGGGCGTGCAGATTATGCGGGCACGCCAGGGTCACCAGATCCAGCTTTTCCTTGGCGAACATGGCTTGGGCATCGGTGTAGAAGGCCGCTTCGGGGTATTCCTGCCGGGCCCAGGTCCGCCACTGCTCGTTGGCATCACAGATGGCCCGGACCTGCATCTGACCGCTGCCCTTCATATAGGACAGGTGTTCTTTACCGATGCCGCCAACGCCGATGACTGCCGATTGAATCATGGGAAAGCTCCCAAGCGGTGGGGTTGCTGGCCTTCGGTGGCCGGATCAGCCCAGAATAGTGAGCTCAAAGCCATTGCCCACCGAAACTTGGCAACTCCGGGCCCGGGGCAGGGCCCGCAGCCGGGCGACGAAATCCGCCAACTCGGCGGCGTGGGTTGAGGTGTTATCGGTCGCCAGGACCGCCCGCGGGGCCAGCTTGGGCAAAAGCGCATCCAGGTAGGCCATGGACTGTTCCTTGGTGGCATCGATAAAGGCAAAGTCGTAAGGCCGGCGGGGTGTCACCTGGGCCACCAGGGTTCGGGCATCGCCCTGGTGCAGGCTGACGCAGTCGATCAGCCCGGCCTGCTTGAGGTGTTCCGTGGCCGCGGATACTTTTTTCGGGTTCAGGTCAAACGTGTCTACATGTCCCCCCAGGGGCTGGGTGGCGGCCGCCAGATGCAGCGTGGAAAAGCCATAACTCGTGCCGATCTCACAAATTGAAGTGCACCGGCCCAGTTGCACCAGTTGGGCCAGCAGCAGCGCCTCCTCACGCGGAATCTGCCAATGGTCGTTGACTTGGGTGCGCAAGCCATCCACCTTGTCCATCACGGCCTGAATGCGGGGAGCAAACACGGGGTTCTCCAGTAGCGGTTCGAGGCATGATAGCAACACCCCGGATCGGCTGACAGGGGGGCAGATGCTGCCGGCAGAAAAAAACAACAGGTACTTGACACGACCGATCCGAGGGCTACTATCACATGTAGTTCATCCCATTGCCCCCGGAAGGGCTCGGCTTCGCCTCGTGTGGAGCCGGGCCTTTTTCTTTTCCCCTTGGTGCGCAGGGATTGGGATGGCGACGCGCATGCGCACAGTGGCCTCCTGGATAGGTCGGAGCGCCTGCTTTCAGCGGGTCTGGCTGCCCCTGCGGGCATTCACCCGACCGTCAATACGGGCATCGATGCGGCCATCGATGCGGGCATCAAGGGCCGGAGTGGGCGCGGTGGGAACCTGCACGGGGGTTGGGGCAATCTGGCCCACGGGGACGGGGGTCAAGTCGAACACGGTGTTGGGCCCGGCCAACTCGATAAACCGGCCGTCCTGGTGGTTGATGTTCAGGCCGTAGGCGCCGTGGCCCAGGGGGATCAGGTAGTCGATGCGTTCCACCTTGGCGCGGACGCCCGGCTCGACGCGGTAGTAGAGCGGCAGGGCCAGGCCCGGGGGGCGGTAGGGGGCATGGGCTGGGTCCAGCACCACGGGTGCGAACAAGCCCGCCGGCGAGTTGTAACGCAGCCCGCCACGCACGTTACGCAGGCTGGTGGACAGGGGGTCCAGGTCGCCTACGCCCTGGTCAACCATGTGCCAGCCCGGCGGCGGGGTGGTCTGGGCCCCGGCCGATGCGGCCAAGGCCAGGAGGATGGTGGGACAAAGCCAGCGCATGCTCTTGATTATATCGGCCTGATCGAGCTGCGCGGACAGTTGCAGCGGAGGTAAACTAGGGCCATGAGCGCCAACCCCCTCCCCGAGGTGCAGGTCTTCGATGACATTCGCGGTCGGTGTGACCGCCTGCGCCGGGAACTGGCCCGCGTGATCGTGGGCCAAGAGGACATCGTTGAGCAGCTTCTGGTGGCCCTGTTCTGCCAGGGCCACGTGCTGATCGTGGGCGTGCCCGGGCTGGCCAAGACCCTCCTGGTGCGCACCCTGGCCCAGGCCCTGGACCTGCACTACCGACGCATCCAGTTCACCCCGGACCTGATGCCCTCGGACATCCTGGGCACGGAACTGATCCAGGAGGACCCGGCCAGCGGCCAGCGGGCCCTGAAATTCCTGCCCGGGCCGATTTTCGGGCACCTGATCCTGGCCGATGAGATCAACCGCACCCCGCCCAAAACCCAGGCGGCCCTCTTGGAAGCCATGGCCGAGCGGCAGGTCACCGTTTCCGGCCGGACGCTGGGCCTGGAGGCCCCCTTCGTGGTGGTGGCCACGCAGAACCCCATCGAGCAGGAAGGGACCTATCCCCTGCCCGAGGCGGCCCTGGACCGCTTCATGTTCAGCCTGTGGATGGACTACCCCCGAAAAGAGGAAGAGTCGCGCATCGTGGCCGAGATGCCGCGCATCCAGGCGGAAAAGGTGGACCGGGTGTTCGACCGCCCCACACTATTGAAGTGCATCGACGCGGTGTGGCAGGTGCCGGTAAGCCGGCACGTGGTGGACTACGCGGTGGCCCTGGCCCGGGCCACCCGGCCGGGCGATCCGGCCGCGGGCGACTTTGTGAAGAAGTACGTGCAGTGGGGGGCCGGCCCGCGGGCCGGGCAGTACCTGACGCTGGGGGCCAAGGCTCTGGCCGCCCTGGAAGGCGAGCCCACCCCCGGCTGTCTGCACGTGCGCCGCGTGGCCCCGGCCGTGCTGCGCCACCGCATCATCACCAACTACGCGGCCACGGGC
>JAJXSS010000307.1 GCA_021784455.1 Planctomycetota bacterium | reverse complement strand
GGCGGCGGGGGGGGGGGGGCTGCTGGCGAAGCTTATGAATCAGGCCCCGCATCGGCTCGTGCACCGGGGCCGTGAAGGTCATCGCCTGCCGCGTCAGCGGATGAACAAAACGCAGAAAAGCCGCGTGCAAGGCCGGGTGGGCCAGGATCAGGTCGCTCCTCTGACGGGCGGCCGCCTCAATCTTCAAGCCCTCTTCACGCTCGCGGGCGAAGCTGATGAACTGCCTTCCCCCGGCCGGGGCTGGCGGCTGGTCCAACTCCGCCTGCCCGATCGGCTCGCCGCCGTACACGATGTCCCCCACAATCGGGTGCCCCAGGTACGACAGGTGTACGCGGATCTGGTGCGTCCGGCCGGTCTTGAGCTCCAGTTCCACCAGGCTGTACCCCCGGTATTGCTCGCGCACGCGGTAGAGGGTGATGGCTGACCGGCCCGAGGAATCGTGGCGCACCGCGTAGGCCTCCCGGATGGTGGGGTGCTTGCCCAGCGGCACATCGATGCAGCCGGCCGCCTCCGGCAGGTTGCCGTGCACCACTGCCAGGTAGGCCTTCAGGGTCGTGCGGTCTTCAAACTGCCGGGCGATCTGCCAGTGAGCCTCATCGCTTTTGGCCACTGCAATGACCCCCGTTGTATTCTTGTCCAGGCGATGCACGATCCCCGGGCGCAGATCGGCCGATCCCACCGAACTCAGGCCCGCGACCCGGCCGTCTTGCCTTCCCCGGGCGTCGGCCTTGTGATGCCGATACGGTTGCTCTTTAAATCCCCGGGTGCGCCACTCCTCCCATTTCAGCCCCTGTCTTTCCACCTGTTCCTTGAAGTGCCACGCCAGGGCGTTGACCAGCGTCCCTGAAAGCTGGCCCCGGGCCGGATGCACGATCAGGTTGGCCTGCTTGTTGACGACGATGAACGCCTCATCCTCATACAGAATGTCCAGCGGGATGGGCTCGGGCAGGATGGCCCGGATCGTCGGCGGCGGCAGGATGACGTCGATCACATCCCCTAGTCTTAGCACCGTACTAGCCTTGGGCTTCTTGCCGTTGACGGTCACGCCGCCCATACCGATGAGTTGCTGTACCTTGCTGCGGCTGATGCCCTTGAGACGATTATGCAGATACACATCCACCCGCCGCCCCAGGTTCTTGCGCAGGATGAACGTCCGCCGCTGCGGGCCGGATTCATCGTCGCCCTCGGCGGGGGTTTCGATATCGGCCTCTTCGGCCACCTGCGCGTCGAGTTCGATGGGTTCTTCCGACGGATTCTGCGATGGGCCCCGCTTGCTCATGGTCGGTTCGGTCCTGCCGAACGCCTCCGCGTAGGTTCGGGCTTGCCCGAACGCCTTTCGGGGAAACATAGGCCTGACCGTTCGGGCGAGGCCGAACCTACTTCTTTTGTGTTGCCGGTGGGCTGGCCGGGGCGGTGGCAAACACCGGGGCCTGTTCCCGGTCGGGCATCGTCTTGAGCAGATAGGCCGCCTGATCCGCCAGTTGCGGGTAGCGCTGGCCCGCATCCTTCTGCACGGCGGCATACAACTCGGCCGCCTGTTTCCAGTTCCCCGTGCTCTCAGCCACGGCGGCCAGACCCAGCCGAGCGTTATCGCACAAAAGCTCGGGCGTTTTCTGAGTGTCGATCACTTTCTGGTAGGCACTGCCGGCTTCGGTCATCAGCCGCTGTCTGTCCGCGGCCGACAGGGGTGCCGGCTGGCTGGCTGCAGGCTGCGAGGCTGCCGGTGGGGGGGCGGGGGATTCCGCCCGGTTCCGCAGCAGGTCCCCGGCCTTGAGGTAGGCCATCGCCTTGAAGGTCGGGTTGTCGTATTGCTCCGCCAGGGACAGGATGATCTGGGGGTTTTCCGCCCGCGCCAGCCCGCCCCAGGCGTTCTCAAAGGCCTCTTCCTGGTGCCGCTGGTACATGCGCCAGCCAATCGCCCCCAGGGCAATCACCAAGATCACCACCAGCACCTGGGTGCCGTGCTTGTCCCACCAGGCTTTGGCGCCGGACAGGAATGAGGAAAGGTCATCCTGGTCGAAATCATCCGGGAGTTTGGGATCCATGCATCCTTACCCTTGGCAAAGACCCGAAGTGTACCCCCCCCGCAGGGCCGACGCAAAGCATGGATTACAGCCTCGCCCGAGCCAACCCGCACCGGCCGGCCGTTCCCACCGCATCCGGCCCATGGCCGCCTGGAACGGATGTATACTCCCGTGGCTCGCCGTTGAGGGGCCTTGATCCGTGCCCCCTGCGTCTTTGGCCCCGGTCTGCGACTCTTCTCATCTCCTGTCAAGGATGCGTGTCCCATGCCCAGCTACGTGTTTCACGTTCTGCCCAATGCCCACCTCGATCCCGTCTGGCTTTGGGACTGGCGCGAGGGACTGAACGAGGGCCTGGTCACCTGCCGTGCAGTTCTCGACCTGATGGACGATGACCCGCAGTTGACCTTCGTTCGGGGTGAAGCGGCCATCTACGATCACATCGAGCGCACCGATCCGGCTACTTTCCAGCGTATCCGGCGGTATGTTCAGGCCGGCCGGTGGGATGTGGTCGGCGGCACCTGGATCCAGCCCGACACTAATCTTCCGGCCACGGAGACGTTCGCCCGCCATCTTCTGCGCGGGCAGCGATACTTCCTCTCCCGCTTTGGCCGAACCGTCCGCGTGGCGTGGGCGGCGGACTCCTTCGGCCATAGCGCCGGTCTGCCGGAGATTTTCGCCTCGGCGGGGATCGAATCTTTCGCCTTCACGCGGCCCTTTGCCGCGACCTTGCCGCTGGCCCAGCCCGCCTTTTGGTGGAAGGCCGACTCGGGGGCACGCATCCTGGCTTATCGCCCCATGGTCGGCTGGTACGGCACGGAACACGATGAGGTCCCGCGCCGGTTCGACGCCACTCTGGAGGCCGCCGCCCGCTGCGACCTCACCAACGTCGGCTGTTTCATCGGTCTGGGTGACCATGGCGGCGGTCCCACCCGCCGGCAGATCGCTGATGTCCGGGCCTGGGCGGCGCGACACCCCGAGGTCAAGGTCATCTTCTCCGGCTTCCACCGCTTTTTTGACGCCCTGCGTGCGGAGGCCGCGGACAGGGGCGAGGGCTGCTTGCCCACGCATTTGGGCGAGCTGAACTTTACCCTGCGCGGCTGCTACACCTCGGTGGCGCGGTTCAAGTTTGCCTATCGCCGGACCGAGGCGGCCGTGGCCCGCAGTGAACGCGTGGACGCCGCCATCCGTGCCGCCACGGTCACCCCAGCGGCCGAACTGGGCCGGGCCTGGGATGCCGTCCTGTTCAACAGTTTCCACGACATCCTGCCCGGTTCCAGCATCGAGCGGACTTACGACGACCAACTGGCTGCGCTCGGCGGGGCCTATCACGCCTCCCAGCAGACGGAACTGGCGGCCCTGAACGCGCTGGCCATGCGCGTCGATACCACGGTGCCCCAGCCCCGGACCGCGCTGCCCGCCGCCGTGCCCCTGCTGGTCTGGAACCCTCACCCCTTTCCCTGTCAGAGCCATGTGGAGTTGGAGGCCTGCCTCGACGACCGGCCGATCAAGTCCTATGACGGCCGCCCGCAGGAGTTGCCGGTGGAAGTGCGCAGCGCCGATGGGCAATTGCTGCCCTTCCAGTCCATCCGCGTCGAGAACTCCTGCATGCAGCACATCCCGTGGCGCTGGCGTGTGATCGCGCCTCTGACGCTGCCGCCCATGGGCTGGACGGTGGTCACGATGGGCTGGGTGGAGGGCGCCCGGAAGAAAGCCGTGCGCTCGAAGGTGGCGGCCATCAGGCCCGGCACGATCACCAATGGCCATTACACCCTCAAGGCCCGCCGCGGCGGCAGGGGGGTGCAGGTGTTGCATCGGGGCCGGCCCGTGTTCACCGGCGCCGGCCTTGGCGCGGTGACCGTCGAGGACCGGCTGGGGTCGTGGGGGGGCGACCGCGATTGCCTCTCGGAGGTGCGCCACCGCTGGGTGATCACTCATGTCGAGATTCTGGAATCCGGCCCCGAGAGGGCCTTGCTCTGGACGCGCTGGCAGGCCGGGCAATCCGACCTGGAACTGACCTTCAGCCTCGGCCGCGGCCGTAAAGCCGTGGATGTGGCCGCCCGCGTGCTATGGAACGAGCGTTCCGCCCGGTTGAAACTCGTGATGCCCGGAGCTGATCGGGCCCGGTTCGAAGTCCCCGGCGCCATCGTGGAGCGGGGCCAGCTAGGCGAGGTCCCCGGCGGACGCTGGGTTGAGGCCCGGAGCCGACACGGCCGTTTCGGCTTTGCCAGCGATGCGATTTATGGCTTTGACTGCACCCGTGGCGAACTTCGCGCTTCCCTCGTGCGCGGCAGCCGATTTGCCAACGCCGCGCACCAGCCCATCACACCGGAAGAGGAACTGTGGCGCCCGGTCGAGCGCGGCGAGCTCAAGTTCCACTTCCTGCTGACGCCCGGCGGACAGGACCTGCCGCGGCTGGCCCGGCAACTGCAGGACCCGCCCCTGGTTCTCCGCGTGCCGGCCACGCCCGGGGCCTGGCCCCGTACCGGCTCGTTGCTGGAATTGTCCCCCGCCGCGCTGGAATTGTTGGCCCTCAAGCCTGCGGACCACGCCCGCGGCTGGATTCTGCGCGTGCAGGAGACCACCGGCCGGCCGGTCGAGGCCCTCGCCACATGGCAGGGGCAGCCACTGGTGCTGGGAAAGGTGGCGGGCGGCAGAATCCAAACCTGGCGTCTGGTCCTTACGGGCTCCACCTGGAGAGCGACACCGACCAGTACGGTCGAAGATTAACCTGTTCAGAAAAGGCCCCGGCCGTGAAAGGCATTTGTCCCCGGGCGGCCGAAGTCGGATTGCTCAGGACGCCGACCGCGTTGGGAAAGGGCCATCTGCCGCGCCTGGGCCACCAGACGATCGAGTTCGGACTTGAGTTTGGGGTTCAGGGCCGGGGCCGAATCCAACTCGCCCTGCGTTTCCTTGTCGCGTGCCAGGATCACCAGCGTGATGCCGCGGAACGCGCGGGCCGCCGCCAGGCGGTTGGCATCACCGCGCCCCGCCTGTGGCCAACTCACTGCGGCCAGGACCATCGCCACGCCAACCCACCACCGGTTCAACCGACCGGATTTCATGAGGTTCCTTTCACGCCAAAAGGTCACCCGCGCGCGATTACGCCGCCAACCCGAACACTGACGTGAAATAGTAGGAACGCCACCTGCGTCTTGGGCGCCGGCCGGGTCAGGCTGAAATGACGTTTGATGCGTGTCTTAGCTTGCGGCTGCCTCCCCGTGCAGCACGCGCAGGCTGATGGGCAGTTCGAAGGTCATGTCTTCATCCACCACGTGCGTCTCCTCCACGCTGGCGCCGTACTTGCTTTGCAGTTCATCGATAATCCCCTGCACCAGATCTTCGGGCGCGGAAGCCCCGGCCGTGATGACCACCGTCTGGACCCCCTGGAACCAGCGATGGTCCAGCTCGCTCACATCGTCCACCAGGTAGGCTCCCTTGCCGCGGTTCTCCGCGATTTCCGTCAGCCGCAGGGAGTTGGAGCTGTTTTTGGAGCCCACCACCAGTACCAGATCCGCCTCTTCGGACAGGGCGTGGACGGCCCGCTGACGGTTGGTGGTGGCGTAGCAGATGTCGGAACTCGGTGGCTCCTTGATGTTGGGGAAACGGGTTTTAATCGCCTGGATGATGGCGCTGGCATCGTCCAGGCTCAGCGTGGTCTGGGTCAGGTACACCAGCTTGGCGTCCGCCGCCAGAGGCAGACGCTGCACGTCCTCCACCGATTCCACAATGATGATGGCCGCCGGCGCCTCACCCACCGTACCCACCACTTCATCATGCCCTGCGTGCCCGATCAGCAGGATCTTGTATCCCTGCCGGGCATAGCGGATGGCTTCCATGTGCACCTTCGTCACCAGCGGGCAGGTGGCGTC
>JAJXSS010000306.1 GCA_021784455.1 Planctomycetota bacterium | reverse complement strand
CGCACCGCAGCGAGCCTTCGTCCATGTTTCCGTCGGAGCTGGAGAGCTGGCGCTAAAGGGAGCGGGGGGTGTACGGGCCGCGTGGCGGTTGGTGCGGGGGGTGGGGGCGGGTAGGTGGATTTCTGATCGGTGCTTGCCGAGCTCTGATCGGGAAGGCGTGGCTGGGGAAGGCGGTGGCGTGGCTGGTGCGGGCGGCGTTGGGGATGTTGTCGGTGAGGGGCGCAAGCAGGAATCAGTTGGGATGGTGGGCTTGGGCCCCCGGAAGGGGGTTTGCGAGTGCGGGGGGTGCCGGGGCAGAGTGCGTGCATCCGAGCCCGTCGCGCGGCCCGCGGTTGAAGAGACGCTCGCGTATCCGTTCTCGGATTCAGGCCGGCAGGGCCGGAGTTACCGGGCGCCGGCCGACCCGCGGGATCTCGGGATACCGCCTTGGAACAGGGCGCCTGCCCTTCTTCGTCTTTTCTTTGAGGCCCGGCGAGCCGGCACAGGATCGAGGTTTTGGAACCGCCGGCTAAAAATGTGCTCGTGAGGTGCCTGTCCCCCCTTTTCAACGGGCTGCCGGCCGGCATATCCCGCATGTCCGTCGTCCGACACAGGAGCGACCGTGGTTCCTTGCCCAGTTCAAGCGGAGTTTTTGACACCCACGACCGGCACTGGCCTACAATCCCGCCGCCACAGGTAAACGCAACGCGGCGGGTGGTTGTGCGGTGATCGCAGCCGCTTGGCCCAAATGGAGGAATCGTAACGATGTTCGAGCATTTATATCGGGCGACGGTGGGCGCGGTAATGGTTTTGGTCTGTGCACTGGCGGCGACGCCGGCCCGCGCATCGGTGTTGTTCAACAACATGAGCCAGACCTCGCCCTTGTTCTCATATACCGGTGGATATTTTCTGATGGGATCGGGCTTCGGTTCCCAGAGCAATAATACCTACGCGGTCAGCTTTACCCCCGCGGTTACCGAAGATTTTTACTTTGCGAACTTCGCGCTGCGCCTGGCGAATGCCAATAACGACTATGCCACGATCTCGCTGTGTCAGGACAGCGGCGGTTTACCCGGCTCGGTGATTGAGAGCATCGTGTCCCCGCCCATCATCTCGCAGTCGTATTCTTCATCCGATGCTTACACAAGCATCTTTTCGAAACTTCAGCCGCAACTGGACGCGGGGACAACTTATTGGTTCAGGATTGATATGCCGGCGATTACTTCGGCCACCTGGTTGCCGAACAATACCGGCGACTTGACCTCCAACCCAGGTGCAGGATTTGCCTGGACGACCAGTGGCAGTTCACCCTGGTACTCCGCATCTCAATACCTCCCGGACAGTTGGTGGCAACGCCCAGCCTTCACGGTATACGGCTCGCCCGCCTTGATACCCGAACCGGCGAGCGTGTCGCTGCTTATGAGCGTGTCGCTGCTCACCATCGCGATTGGCACGTTGCGCCGGTCACGACGCTCGCAATAAGAGCCAGAAGTTTAATGGAGACGCTGAAAAGGGAAGGGGGCGCTACACATTTTCGGCGCCCGTTCCGCCTCGAATCGCCGGCTTCTGCGGCCGGCCAGGGCCCCGGGCAAGCCATGGGGTCAACTCTTGACAATTGACACCCGGATGAAAAGGTGTCCCACGAAGTGCCGGAGACCGTCCCCGAGCGATCTACATCCGGTCTAGCGCCCGGGCCCGCCCGAGGAAGAAGGCCCTGCCGCTTGGCGGTCCGCTCGCCCCCCGGCGGCGTGCCCCAGGGCCGGCCGCGATGGACGCTGGTGCGCCGCAGGTCGGTCAAATCCTTCGGGGGGAGCCGGGCGTTGGGCAGGGCCGCCCAATTGCGGGGGCGGGCGGGCCGGGGCACTTACCGGTCCGCCATGAAGACCGCTTCTCGCCGCGGCCAGCGGCCTTCGGAGACCCGACGGGCGCGGCTCGTTACCAAGATGTTCGGCCGGGGTCGAACCTACTTTGGCACGCCGGAAGGCTGCCTTCCGGGAGGCTGTATGGCGGGGGGCTGGTTTCCGGGGGTTCCACATCCATAGGCCGCGGTCTTCGGTGCCGACCCGGAGGCGGCCTTGCGCATCGGCGCAGAGGGAGATCACGAATTCGCCCGGGTGGGGGCATTGCAGGTAAACGCGCTCACAGAGTTGACAGGCGAGACGCCTGTCCCACCGGAGCCTGTCCTACCTACGCCTGTGCCACCGGAGCCTGCCGGCATCCTGCCTGCCGCCAAGCCTCGGGCCTTGCGCGCCGTGGTATGATGAGTTGGCCATGAGTGACACCGCGACCGTTCTGAAACCCGTGGCGGCCAGCGACCGGCAGGCCATCTTTGCCGCCACCGTGGCTCACTATCTGGCCCCCATCGAGCCGTATTTGGCGGATTCCTCGGTTACCGAAGTGATGGTGAACCGCTGGAACCTCATCTACATCGAGCGCGATGGCCAGATCATCCGCACCAATGCCACCTTTACCGATGTGGAGGTGTTTGATGCGGCCGTCAACAACATCCTGCAATACACCGGCAAGAGCGTGAATGACCAGAACCCGCTCCTGGACTCGCGCCTGCCCGATGGCTCGCGGGTACACGTGGCCATGCCCCCCTGCTCGCGGACGGGCACGGTGATGAGCATCCGCAAGTTCAACCGGCAGATGCTGGATATGGACTGGCTGATCGAGCTGGGCTCGCTGACGGAACAGGCGGCCGAATATCTCAAGATCGTGGTACGGAGTGAACAAAACGTGCTGGTGGCCGGTGGGACCAGCAGCGGCAAGACATCGCTCTTGAACGCCATGAGCGCGTACATTCCGACGGGAGAGCGGGTGGTGGTGATTGAGGACTCTTCGGAACTCCAACTCCAGCAGGAACATGTGCTGGCCATGGAATGCCGGCAGGCGGACCAGTTCGGGCGCGGGGCCATCACCATCCGCGACCTGTTCCGGTCATCGCTGCGTCTGAGGCCGGACCGGATCATCATCGGCGAGGTACGCGGGGGGGAGGCCCTGGACATGATCCAGGCCATGACCTCGGGCCATGGGGGCTCGATGGGCACGCTGCACGCCAACAACTCTTATGATGCACTTAACCGCTTGGAAACAATGGCGTTAATGAGCAAGGTGGAGCTGCCGCTATCGGCCCTGAGGGCCCAGATTGCCAGCGCCATTGATGTGATCGTGCAGATGTCGCGGCACATGGGGGGTAAGCGTATGCTGACCCAGATCACCGAAATCGGCCCGCTGGATGATGCGGGCCGCTATCAGTTAAGGGATCTTTTCACCCTCAAGATGGCCCCGGGGCAGGACAAGGCCTCCCTGAAGAGGATGCAATTGGTATGGACCGGAGAGCGTTCCACCTTGGGTGGCGCGCTGAAGCCGGAGGAGGCGGAACTGGTGACGGATCTGACGCGGGAGATCTTCCAGTAGGTGGGGCCGGGGGTGAAGATCGGCGAAGATGCGAGGGCGGGTTGGATTGGGGAAGAGTGTTCGGCCGGGGCCGAACCTACAAGGCAATAGGCATGTGGTATCGGACGTTAAGCCGATTGTGGCAGGAGGAAAAGGGCGCCACGACGCTGGAATGGGCCCTGCTCTTGGCCGGGATCGGCCTGCCGGCCGTGGTGATCATGACGGCCGCCCTGAACCTGCTGGTGGAGTATTACCGGCTGATGACCTTCGTGAACAGTCTGCCTTTCCCGTAAAACGGGGCAAAGGGCGAAACCTTTGTAATGCCGGGAGCAACCAATCTTTAGAAAGGGTCTCACATGGTGAAGAAAGCAATGAATCTGGTCGGCCGGCTGGTTCGCGATGAGCGTGGCGCCGAAGGTCTGGAGAAGATCCTGATCCTGGCCGCCATCGTCATCCCGCTGCTGGGTGTGCTGCTGATTTTCCGCAACAGCATCCAGACCTGGGTGAGCAACGCTTGGGAGACGATGACCGGCAAGGCCAACATTCAGGACCCGAATCCCCAAGCGCCCTGAGCCCCCGGCATCCGACCTGCGGGGCACGGACTAAATGCGACCATGGCTGAGGGCGTGCACTGGCACGCTTTCAGCCATGGTTTATTCCTGCCTGGAGTGTTCTTGTGGCGGCAAAGCTGGCCCTGATCAGCTATGTGGTGCTCGGCGTGGTGCTGTGCATCTCGGCCGGGACGGACCTCAAGACGGGCAAGGTTTACAACTGGCTGACACTGCCGGCCATTCTGCTGGGGTTCGCCCTGGCGGTGGGAGGCGGGGCCCTGATGAACGGCCAGCCGGGGGCCGTGGCGGGGCTCAAGGATGTGAGCTTGGCGTTTGCGCTGGGGCTGGTGCCTTTCGTGGTGATTTTCGCCGCCGGCGGTTTGGGCGGCGGGGATGTGAAGTTGATGGCGACGGTCGGCGCGGTTTCCGCCCAGTGGCAGGTGGTGCTGGGAACGGCGTTTTATGCCTTTGCGGTGGGCATGGTCATGGCGGTGGTGCTGATGATCCGCCGTAGAATAGTCAAACAGACGCTGGGCCGGGTGTTCACGGCCGCGTTGACCGCGGCGGCGGGGGTCAAGCCGAGCCTGCCGGGCGACAGCCCGCGTATCCCTTTTGCTCTGTGCATCTGTCTGGGGGGGCTTTTGGCGGGTGCGGAGAAGATGCTGCACGTAAACCTGCCGTGGTCGGGATGGTTATATTGAAGCGCTGGAAATGATTTTCGATTTTTGAGTTTCCGTTTTCGATTGAAAGAGGCGGTCCGGCCAGCACCCCCGGGCCGCGCAAGCCGGTTTCCGCGGGGCAATCGAAAATCGAAAATCCAAAGTCGAATATTCCACGAAAGGGGCCGTCACATGAACCAGACCGTATGGCTGGCCCAACAGGCAGGCGGGGACTGGCGCTGGCAGGCGCTGACCAGCTCGTTCGGGCTGGTGTGTCTGGGGCTGGGGGTGGCCTCCATCGTGGGCTTGATGTTCTGTGCCCGGATTCTGTGGCGGACGGGGCGCCCCGGCCGGAACGTGCGGCGGGCCCTGCTGCTGACCGACCGCGACGGCACGGCGATGATCGAATTCGTGCTGGTCTTTCCCATCCTGCTGTTCTTCATCCTGCTCCTGACCCAGGCCACCATGGCCATGGGCGGCAACCTGTTTGTGCACTATGCGGCCTATGCGGCGGCGCGCACGGCGATCGTGCAGATTCCGGCCGATGACTCGGCCACCGGGGAAGGGCCGGACATCTACATCCAGGGCAGCGGCAACGTGAAATGCGACCTGATCCGCCGGGCGGCGGTGTTCGCGGTGGTGCCCGCCTGCGGGCGATCGACGCAGGCCCCGGCCAGCGGGCTGGATGTCAACGCCTACATTTCCGGCCTGACCAGCTTCTATCAGGCCTACAACAAGCAGCCCCCCGCCTGGATCACCAACGGCGTGCTGGCCGACCGCCTGCGCTACGCCGACGCCAACACCACCATCCAGGTGTATCACATCGATTCTCCGGCCAACCCCAACGATGCCCAGAGCGGGTTGGTGCTGACGCCCTGCGCCCAAGGGGTGCCCTACACGTTTGGGCCCAAGGACCCGGTGACCGTGGAGGTGACGCATCGATTGAATCTGGCCGTGCCCTACGTGCGGGCCCTGTTCGCCCAGGCCCGCCAGGGCGACAGCATGTACAAGACCCTCACGGCCCAGTACACGCTGAACAACGAAGGGATCGACATGGATCTGCCCCCGCTGCCGCCGCTGCCGCGGCAGCCGTGAGGGGGAATTTGCGGTTTTGGGTTTTGGATATTCGATTGGAAGCGGCCATCGAAGGCTGGGCCCCAGGTTCCGGGGGCAATCGAAAGTCGAAATTCAAAAATCGAAAATCCGCCGATCCGAAAGGCCGTGAAGATGCCGATTGTTCGGGCAAGCGCGAACCTACCTGAGACGTGAGACCCCATGAGTGCCAACCCCTCCAACGCGACGAACTGGATGCTGCG
>JAJXSS010000305.1 GCA_021784455.1 Planctomycetota bacterium | reverse complement strand
ATACCGGCCACGGCCGCTACCGCGTGAAACTCCCGCGAAATTTCAAGCCCCCCGTGGGCGAGGTGTTCGTGGAGACCGAGAACCCCCGCGGCACGCTGGGCTTCTTCATCGAAAGCCAGGGCGGCCCCATCCCTTACCGCGTCAAGGCCCGGGCCGCCACCTTCTGCAACCTCTCCGTGCTGCCGGTCGTGGCCTGCAACTGCCTGCTGGCCGATGTGCCGGCCATCATCGGTTCGATCGATGTGGTGATGGGCCAGGTGGATCGCTGAGGGGGTAGCTCGCCCACGATTCCCCGCCCCACCCTCCACGCTCCCCCAACCCCAGGAACCTTTACCCATGCACCAGCTCGCCTCACGCCGCTCTTTGTCCACCCTGTTCGCCGCCGGCCTCCTCTGCCTGGCCCTGGCTCCCACTCTGCACGCCGCAGGAACGTCCCTTCAGCCGGACACCGCCAAGCTATCCTTGAAGCAGTGCATGAAGCAGATGGGCCGCGACTTCAAGATGGTCAAGAGGCAGGTCCTGGATGCAGCCAAAAACAAGGACACGGCCCAGCGCGTGGCCGACATGATCCAACTGGCCACGCAGGCCCAGACCCTGACTCCGCCGCACATCGCCCAGATGCCAACCGACCAGCAGGCCGGTGCCTTGGCGGCCTACAAGGCCCAGATCGGCAAACTTATCGACCATCTCAAGAGGCTCCACGAGGAGCTTATGGCCAACGGCAATGCGGCGGCCCGTCGGACGGTGATAGCGATCGAAAGAATCATGAAGCAGGGTCACGAGCGGTTCGCCCCCAGAAAGCATCGCTAGCCCCCGCCGCCCATCCGCGCCGCGTTAGCCCAACAGGGCCGTGGCCGCAACGGAATACTCCGGCCCGGCCGAGCCCAGCTCGCTGACAATCAATTGCACGGCCGTCATTGGGATCTGACCCAGATTCACTTCGTGTCGGCGGCTGTAAAAATCGCTCCAGGCTTTGGGGGGGCGGTTGCGCACCCGCGCCAGCGTCAGATGCGGATGAAACGGCCTGTTCTCAGGCGCAAAGCCCAGTTCGGTCACCCCCGCCTCCAGACGCTGGGCCAGGGTGGCCAGCGTATCGGCCGCAGGCCCGGGGCGCACCCCGCCCCAGATGATGGTGGCCTTGGCCGGGCTGGGAAAGGCCCCCAGCCCGGAGAGATCGAGTGTGCCCGGAGTCAGACCGGCCACCGCCTTTTGCAGCGCCGCACGCAGTTGGGGCATCACGGCCTCATCGGTGGCCCCTACGAAACGCAGCGTCAGGTGCAGTTGGCCGAACTCGACAACTTTCAGGGACCGGCCCAGCCCCCGCAGATCATCCAGCACCCCGGCCAGCGCCGGCGGAGGCACCACCGGTACGGCAAAGAAGGTTCGCAGAATCGCCATGGCTTTACTCCGATCGCCCCAAGCCGGGGGCAAGGGCTGGCCTCGCGGGGCCGGCAGGCGCGGCCTTATCCCATATTCCCCCAGCCCGATCCCCGGGACATATCCTACCCGTGCCCCGGCCGGGAATGGTAAACTGCCCGAGCCCTCCCCAGGCAATGCCCCGTACCGTTTGGGGGTGGGCGCGGCCGAACCGGCGGCATTGACAAAAAACCGTTGGCCTGCGGCTGGGATGTAGCCTCGCCTCCTCACAGAAAACCTACCCGCGCGGGCCTTGAGGCACCGGCCGCCCGGATTAAGGAGTCGTATTGTGACATTGACCCCGCAGCAGGCCTTGGCCGAGGCCATCAAGGTGGTGAACAAGACCTTTGTCGGCCTGCTGACCACCGTGGCTCCCGATGGCATGCCCTATTCCCGCTGGATGGGCACGGCCGCGCTCGAGGGCGGCCTGCACACCCTCTACACGCTCACCGATGCCCGCACCCGCAAGGTCCAGCACCTTCAGACCAACCCCCAGGTGTGCTGGGCCTTTTCCTGCGACGAATGCCAGGACGTGGTCACCCTCTTCGGCACCGCCAAGGTACTGCGCTCGGCCCTGGTCATGCAGCAGGTTTTCGACCACCTTCAAGATTACGCCCGCCAGTGGGCCATGGGGCCCCTGGGCGGCCAGGAAGAAGTCGATTTCGTCACCATCGAGACCACGGTGCAGCGTGTGGAATACATCTCGCCGCGGCTGAAGATCTATGCCCCGCAGGTGGTGGAGATTGGGTGAGCATTGGCTTTCTCGTTATCCCGTTAAAACGCTGATTCGCTGATCCGTTCATCCGAAAAGGAATCCCGTACGCAGCCGGCCCCCGCAGGCGGATCTGACGACTCGACGGATCAGCGAAGTACCGAGTTGGCGAGCCACGGCTCACCGCAGCGCCCGCATCTTCCGCCCCTGCCGCATCTGGTTCACCAGCGCCAGAGCCTTGGGCTCATCCTTGATCAGCTTGATCAGTTGCGAAGGGCTACACCCCAGCAGCACTGCCGCCTTGGCCGGATCGAGTTTCAAGGCAAACAGCACATCCAGCGCCTCGGCCAGGATGGCCGGGTAATCATGGTGTCTGGGATTCACGCTCAGGTGCCCCTCCCGCGAGCAGCGCGAATTCCACAGTTCGCTGGGCACCTGCATCAGGTCGAACCAGCCCCGCTCGTGCAGAGCCAGGTTGATCCGCAGGCGGAACAGCGCCACCCGCCGGTTCTCCATCTGGCTGCGCCGCTCCCCGGCCGCCCCGCTCTGGCCCGTGGGCAGATGAGTTATCTGGACCCCGGTTTCCACTTTGTTGCGATTCTGGCCCCCCGGCCCGCCTGTGCGGCCAAACGACACCTTGCACTCCTTCAGGAGGTCCTCTTCCGCCCGGGCCGCGGGATGAACCCGTTGCTGGTCCATCGGCTCATCTTAACCCCCGGAAAGCCGCGGTTCATCGCCCCGCACCGGCATCCTCCCCGATAGCCGCTTTATCTTCCGCCCTCGCCTGTGGAAAGACGCCGGTCGAGACGATATATAGGACAATAGAGACGAGACGGGCGTTAGCGCTGACGCCCGCCAAAGTGGCGGCGGGGACCGTTCTGGACGACCCCGTCGGGAAGATTTGAGGAAGCATCTGGACCATTCCGGGATCGAACCGGGGGTCATTGGCGGGAAAGGTAGAACCGGGTTGGGCAAAGAAACAGCATGTTCTGAGGTCGCCCCGGCCGCGGAGGCTCTGCCCACGGCGCAACCGGCATCGCTGCGCTGGATCGACCGCTTGGACCGCTGGATGGCCCTGCACCCCTGGCACCCGCGGCTGGTGCCGTTTGCGGTATACGGCATTTTCCTGGCCCCCATCGGCCTGGCCCGCACCTGGATACCGGTGGCCTACCCCTTCGTCTATGTGGTGCAGTGCGGCCTGGTGGTCTGGCTCCTGTGGCGCTACCGCAAGCTGCTGCCCGAACTAACCCTGACTTTCGACTGGCTGGCCGTGCCCGTGGCCGTCATCGTGTTCGTGGCCTGGGTCGGGCTGGGCTGGCTGGTCGATGGAGATTTCGCCGTTCGCTGGCACGCGCTCCTGGCCGGTGCCCCGCCGACACCTTCCCCGGAAGACTTCCGCACCCCGCACCTGATGGGCCCGGTACTCGGCTGGATCGCCATCGTGCTGCGCCTCTTGGGCATGTCGCTCGTGGTCCCTCTGTTTGAAGAGCTTTTCGACCGCTCCCTGATCCTGCGCTCGCTCAGCCATTGGCGGCAGACGGCCATCGGGGTGGTGCAGATGGCCCAGGACCTGCCCCTGATCGGCGACTGGCTGATCCATACCGACCTGGCCCGCCGGGCCTCGCGGCACGCTCCCACCTTCGGCCCCCAGTTCCTCAGCACCCCCCTGGGCCGGCTCACTGGGTTCGGCGTGCTGACGTCCACCACCGTCTTCATGTTCAGCCACGTGAACCGCGACAAACCCGCCGCCGTCTTCTGCGGCCTGTCTTTCTGCCTGCTGCTGGCCGCCACGCGCAAAAAAGGCCTGGGCCCTGTCATCTGGGCCCACGGCATCACCAACGCCCTGCTCATGGTCTACACCCTGCACACCGGCGACTGGCAGTTCCTGTGATTACCATGCATACGCCTCGGGCGCCTGGTTGCCCGGGCCGGGCCAGATGGCATCGATCTTGTGCAGCGCGGCCTCATCCAGCTTGATCTCCAGGGCCCGAACGGCCCCCGTAAGCTGTTCCAGCGTGCGCGGACCGATGATGGGGCCGGTCATCCCCGGCTGATGCAGAATCCACGCCAGGGCCACGTTGGCCGGTTCCTCGCCCATCTCCTGGCACAAGGCCTCCCAGCGTTCCACTTGCGGCCGCTTGACTTCCAGGGCCCGCTTCGCCCCCTCCCCGCTGCGCCGCTTGCCCGCCTGTCCATTGATCACGCCGCCCAACAGGCCCCCGGCCAGGGGGCTCCAGGCAATCACGCCCAGCCCGTAATGCCGGCAGGCTGGCAGCACCTCCAGTTCAATGGCCCGCGTTTCCAGGCTGTACTTGCTCTGCTCGCACACCAGGCCCATGAAGCCCCGGCCCTGGGCCGTGTGCTGGGCCTGGGCGATGTTCCAGGCGGCGAAGTTGGACGAGCCCACGTAGATCACCTTGCCCTGGGCCACCAGCGTTTCCATGGCCTGCCACAACTCCTCCCAGGGGCACGCCCGGTCGATGTGGTGCATCTGGTACAGGTCGATCCAGTCGGTCTGGAGGCGCTTCAGACTGGCCTCGCAGCAGCGGATGATCTTCCGGGCCGACAGGCCCCGGGCAAAATTTACATCCGGCCGCTCGGTCCGGTCCATGTCGCCAAACACCTTGGTGGCCAGCACCACACGGTCGCGGCGGCCATCGCCCTGGGCCAGCCACCGGCCCACGATCTGCTCGGTCACGCCCTCGCCCCGCTTCCACCCGTACACATCGGCCGTGTCGAAGAAGTTGATGCCCAGTTCCAGCGCCTGGTCCATGATGGTGAAGCTGTCGGCCTCGCTGGTGTGCGGGCCAAAGTTCATCGTCCCGAGGCACAAGCGGCTGACTTTCAGGCCCGTTCGTCCCAGATGCACGTGCTGCATGGCTAGCCCCTTTCGTTCTGGAGGTTTTCCGATGCTAGGTTGGCAATCCAACGCTCGTCCACGGGGTCGGCCGGGCTTTTTGAGGGGCGGCCCCCATGCAAACCCGCCCAGGGCGCCTTCCCCTGGAACGGCGAGCCCTAAAATGCCGATCTTACAATGCGTGGCACCGGTCATTTTGCTTCCGGAGGCCATTGGGGTCCAAGCACATGAGCCAACGACTGTGGAGCCTTCTGGCCTTGGTGGCCATCGTCCTCCTGGGCGCTGCCCTGCGCATTCCGGGGGCGCTGCACCGACCGTTCTGGTTCGATGAGGTGGATACCTGGAACTTCTCCGTGGCCAGCAACCAGGACTTCTGGGCTCTGTCCCCGGATCGCAACCATACCCCCCCACCGGCCCACCCCCAGGCCCGGGCCCTGTCCTACTGGCGCTTCGCCAACTGGACCAATCACTTCGAGAACGCCCCGCTGGGCTACCTCCTGCCCCGCATCGTGGCCGACCTCTCCGGCCGGGACAGCGAATGGGTGATGCGCCTGCCGGCGCTGATCTTCGGCCTATTGTGCATCCCGGCCATGTACCTGCTGGGCTGCGTGGTGCGCGGCCGAACGATGGGGCTGCTGGCCGCCCTGCTGGCGGCGGTCGATCCGAGCCTGGTGGATCAATCCCAGCAGGCCCGCATGTACACCATGCTGGCCCTGTTCAGCATCCTGGCGGCCGCGCTGGCCATCCTCATCCTGCGTCAGCCGCAGCGTAAGCCCTGGGCGGCGATCGGCCTGGGCGTGTGCATTGCCGGGGCCCTGTGGTCCACGCTCCTGGGCACGATGCTCTGGGCGGGCATCTTCATCGGACCGTTCCTGCTGCTGGCCGGGGGCTGGCTCACCGGCCAGCCCCTCAAGACCAGGGCCGCCATCTTCCGCCAGT
>JAJXSS010000304.1 GCA_021784455.1 Planctomycetota bacterium | reverse complement strand
ACTACCACCTGCAAAGTGGTACTACCTCGAGATCGCGCGAAATGCCGCGAAGCCATGAATCGGGTAGCCCTGGGCGGGCAATCGCCCAGGGCTACCCGATTGGCGAAGCCATGAGAAGCCTTGCGAAGGCGACCAACCGCGATATAACGGCTGAAAACAAGCAGTTTTCGGAGTTTTTCGGTAGGAAATCTTCGGTGAATGGGGTGCAAGAGGTCGCGAGTTCGAATCTCGCCAGCCCGATTGGCGTTTCCGGTCTACGTTCTGATCAACCGGGGGACAGAACATCGCTACATCGGGTCGGCCAGGACGTAGTGGGGCGTTTGAGGCCTGCAACAGGCAGCAACCGGGTTCCATATCCGCAGGCGGGGGTTTTGGCCTATTTCATGCCGCCCATGCCTTACGGCAGCCGCTGGCATGCCGTTAGCAACTGGTACACGGTTCGTACCGCCAGGACCATGGCCGCCTCACGCATTCGAAGCTGGCGTTCCCCGGCCAGCTTGTACACGCTGGCAAAACGCTGGCACATGCGCCCATCCAGATGCCGATTGGCCACCTCCGCCACCACCTTGGCTTGAATGCGAGCGGCGTTGTCGGCCGTGATCTGTCCTGCGGCCGCCGCCGGGATCAGCACGTCGCAAGACAGCTCCAGCAAATCCGCTGTCTCGACCGGATCACCTTCCGCCAAGCCGGTGATCGAGCCCGTGCGGATCTCATGGGCAGTCAACTCCGCGATATCCAACCCCTTCTGGGGGTTGTACAAGACTCCGTCCAGGCTGCTGACCCCCACGATCCGCATGGCCCGCTTGGACGGGGGACCCGTGACCGATGGGCAGACCGTCCGCCGGGTCAAGGGGCTTGGCCCTGTCCGGCGCGGCGGTAGCTCCGGGGGGTCTGGCCGACCAGGCGTTTGAAGGTGCGGTTGAAATAGGCCAGGTCGTTAAAGCCACAGGCCAGGGCCACGCCCAGGACCTTTTCGTCGCCGTGGCGCAGTCGGATCATGGCCGCCTGGATGCGGCGCTCGATGAGGTAGGCAAAGACTGTCCGGCCGGTATAGGCTTTGAAAGAGCGGCACAGATGCCCGATGCTGACGCATGCTCCGGTAGCCAGATCGCGCAGGTTCATCGGCCGGGCATAGTTGCGGTCGAGCGTCTGGCAAATGCGCTGCAGCCAGGGCGGCGCGGGCGTGCGGGCCGAAGGGGAAAGAGAGATTCCGCCCTCGCGGGCGCAGCGGCAGCATTCGATGAGAAAGATCTGGAAGCAGGCCCGGGCCACATCTTCCCACCCGGGGCGGCGCTGGCGCAGTTCGGTCTCGAGGCGGGCCAGGAGTTCAGCCAAACGGCGCGGTTGGGGCACCTGAAAGTGAACGCTGCGGTTGAGAGTATTGCGAAAGGCCGGCCGCAGAGGCAAGATGGCGGTGATCACATCTTCGAATTCGGCCGGCAAGGCGGGCAGGGGATGGCGGCGCAGGTCGAGATAGACGTTGTAGATGTCCATGCCGCGAGGTGTGGTGGTGATGCTGTGGACCTGGCCATAGTGGGTGACGCCGATCGACCCGGCGCGCTCTTCGAAGCGGGCATCGTCCATGTAGTGCCGGCCGCGGCCGCGGATGATGATGCTCATCAGGACCACGTCGACGGCATGCAGGTTGACTTGGGTGTTGGTGTAGGCGGGGAAATGCTCGACGGCAAAGCCCAGGGTGCGCAGGATGGGGTAGCGCGGGGCGACGGCGTGGACTGGCCTGGCGGGCTGGGGCATGTGAATCGGCTCCCCGCGAGTGATCAATATAGTCTAAGTTTATCCAGAAAGGAGCGCTATATTCATTCATCAAGGAGAGGCAACCATGCGTACCGAACTGAGTGCGGCCGATATCGCCCGTTATCAGAATGAGGGATTCCTGCATGTGCCGGGATTTCTGACTGGCGAGGAAACAGTCGAACTCAAGGCGGCGGTGCTGGAGGCCGTAGCGGCCCTGGGGTCGCGCCGCATTTCCGGCGACGAACTGGCGTGGGAGTCGGGCGAGGGCTACTACGACCACGTCTTTACCCAGCGGCTCAACCTGTGGCGCCTAAGCGCGACAGTCAAGCGTTACATGCTGGACCCGCATCTGGGCCGGCTGGTGTGCCGGCTGGCGGGGACCCGGGGCATGCGGGTGTGGCACGATCAGGCGCTCATTAAAGAACCGTTTGGCAACCCCACCGCGTGGCACTTGGACAATCCCTACTGGTCGTTTCATTCGCGGCAGGCGATTTCCATCTGGATCGCGTTGGAAGACGCCACGTTGATGAACGGGTGCCTGTGGTTCATGCCAGGCTCACACAAGCTGGCCCGCTATGACAATGTGGGCATCGGGGAGGATCTGGCCGGGCTGTTCAAGGTGTATCCGGACATGGCCCAAATCGATCCGGTGCCGGTGCCCATGAAGGCAGGCGATTGCTCATTCCACAACGGCCTGACCGCCCATGGGGCCGGCGCCAACATGACCCGCGGCCGGCGCATCGCCATGACCTGCGCCTACATGCCCCAGGGCAGCACATTCAACGGTACCACCAATGTGCTGCCGCCTTCGTACCTCAAGACGCTGAAAGTCGGCGACATGTTGGACAATGAGGCTGTCAATCCATGGGTCGCCCAGGAAGTATCGGCATGAACACCCGGCAGCGTTTCCAGGCGGTGATGAACTTCGAGCCTTTCGACCGGTTGCCCCTGGTGGAATGGGCCATGTGGTGGGACAAGACCGTGGCCCGCTGGCATGGGGAGGGGCTGCCGGCGCATATCCAGGACCGCTACGACCTGTATCGCCACTTCGGTCTGGACATGTATTACCAGGGCTGGATTCGCCCGGCGGTTCCGCCCGCCGCGTCCCATGGGGCGGGGGTGGTGCGCGATGCCCAGGAGTACGAAAGCCTGCGGGCCAGCCTGTACCGGCCGGCAGAACCCAACGCCCGCCTGTGGGCCCAGTGGCAGCGTCAGCAGCGCCAGGGGGAGGCGGTGGTATGGCTGACGCTGATGGGGTTCTTCTGGCATCCGCGCACGCTTTTGGGCATTGAGCCCCATCTCTTCGCGTTCTATGACCAGCCCGGATTGATGCAGCGAATGAACGAAGACCTGTACGGGTGGAACCTGGACGTGATCGAGCGGGTGTGCCGGGTCTGCACCCCCGACTTCATGACCTTCGCCGAGGACATGAGCTACAACCACGGGCCCATGCTGTCCAAGGATCTGTTCGACGAGTTCCTGAAGCCCTGGTATCAGCGCCTCACGGCCGAATTGCACCGGCGCGGCATCCTGGTCATCATCGATTCGGATGGCGACATCACGACGGCCACCCAGTGGTATCTGGAAGCCGGAGCCGATGGCCTGTTGCCCCTGGAGCGTCAGGCTGGTGTGGACATGGCCAACATGCGTCAGAAATATCGGCGGGCCCGTTTCATCGGACACTACGACAAGATGGTAATGCCGCTGGGCGAAGCGGCCATGGCGGGTGAATTCGAGCGACTCTTGCCGACGGCGGCCCGCGGCGGGTTCATTCCGAGTGTCGACCACCAGACGCCCCCGGGGGTCAGTTACCAGCAGTACCTGACCTATCTGAAGCTCTACCGCGATTTCGCGCAACAGGCCGGAGCCATGTCCCGGCAGTTGGCCGGTGCCGACGCCATCCGGTAAGTTCGGCCCTGGCCGAACATCTGGAATTCCCGGTGGCAAGCCGATCTGCTCCAGGCCATGGGCGGGATCAGACCGTGGATTTGCCACCGGCGATGCCTGCGATCATCATGCCCGCATGATCGCCCCTTTACGTGCCAGCCGTGTTTCCGGCATTCTCGGTGGTGCCCTTACCATCACCCTGGTTCTCGCCGCCGCAGCCTGCTCGGGCCGGGCCCCGAAGCCGCTGGTGCTCCACGTGGCGGAGTACTGCGTGGCTAACGACCAGGCCCGGGACATCCGGTCCGATCCGATTGAGCCGTATGCGACGCCCGCCGCACCGGCCCAGTCTGGGAAGCCGGATTTCACCGTCCGCATCGATCCGGGCAAGACCTACCAGACCATCGAAGGCATCGGCGGGGCTTTCAACGAGATCGGTGGCCGGGCCCTGGATGCTTTGCCGCCCCAGCGGCGTCAGGAAGTTCTGAGGCACCTGTTCGACCCCCGGAAGGGCGCGGGTTTTTCTTTCTGTCGCCTGCCCATCGGGGCCAGCGATTTCGCCCTGGATGCCTACAGCTACAGCCAGACGCCCGATGACTACACGATGTCGCACTTCAGCATTGCCCGCGACCGCAAGTACCTGATTCCCTACGCCAAGGCGGCGCAGGCGATCAACCCCAAGCTCAAGTTTTACGCTTCGCCCTGGAGCCCGCCGGGGTGGATGAAGAACTCCGGCCGGATGGATGGGGACGGCCCCCAGAACACCCTGCGCGACGACGCGCGGATTCTGAAGGCGTATGCGCTCTACTTCTGCAAATACGTGCAGGCCTACGCGGCCCAGGGCATCCCCATCGACCGGGTCATGATCCAGAACGAGCCGGATGTGGATCCGCGCTATCCCGGCTGTGTCATGAGTTCGGCACAGATCGTCGAGTTTGCCGTGAAATACCTGGCCCCGGCGTTCCAGGCCCGGCATGTGAAAGCGGCCATCTGGGGCGGCACATTCCGCGAGGGGTTGCGCGGCCTGCCAGCCCACGAGTGCATGGCCGATCCGGCCTTCCGGCGGGTCATCGGGGGCCTGGGCGTGCAGTATTCCCTCACCCCGGCCCTGACCGACCTGCACCGCCGCTATCCGAACACCCCGCTGATGCACACCGAAGGCGATTGCTTTGATGGTGAGAACTCGACGGCCCAGGGCCGCACGCGTCTGGGGGAACTGCTGGGCTACCTTAACGCCGGCTGCACCACCTACATCTACTGGAACATGATCCTGGATGAGAAGGGCCAAAGTTCGTGGGACTGGCCGCAGAACTGCCTCATCAACATCAACCGCCAAACCCAGGCAGTGACCTACAACCCGGACTACCCGCCGCTCTACCTGGCCAGCCGGTTTTTGAGGCCCGGGGTGCAGCGTGTGGCGGGGGAGTCGGATCTGGCTCCGATGGGGGTATTCCGCCGGCCCGACGGGGCGATCATCGTGCTGGCGCAGAACCTGGTGGGGCAGGCCAAGGATCTGCGAATCGAGCTGGACCAGCAGACCCTGGACGTGTCGCTGCCGCCCAATGCGGACATTGCCATCGTGATTCGGGGCGGGTGAGGATCCAGACCCGGCCTTGGGGCATCGCTCACTTCTTGGGGATCAGGGTCATGCCGCAGATCGGGCAGTGACCGGGATGATCTTCGACGACCTGGGGATGCATCGGGCAGGTGTAAAGCACCTTGCCCGGCGCCGCCGCCGGTGTCGGCGCCGCTGAGCCTAGATCGCGGGCCATCTCCTGTGCGGATGCGGGCCCGGCCACGGTGCCGGGGGGATAGTGATACCAGCCCGGATCGGCGTAGCTGGTGATGCCTTCGCGCACCTTGAGGATGGTGAACATGCCGCCCATGGTGATCTCGCCGAATTGTCCCTGGCCGCCTTCCATGGGAATGCTGTTGCGCGGCACCGGCATGCCCATGGCGCCCATGGCGCCCATGCCGTTCTGGCCCATGGTCATATAACCGGGCAGCAACTTGCGGATTCGTTGATCGACGTTGCCGGGCTGCACGCCAATCAGGTTGCCGCCATCGTGTCCCATCTGGTTCATGACGTGATGGGACATGTGGCAGTGCATGGCCCAGTCGCCGGGGTTGTCGGCCACGAACTCGATGGTGCGTGTGGCGCCTACGGGCACCAGGACGGTGTCTTCGGGGCGCTGGGAGGAAACGGGGGCGGAGCCGGCATCGGTGCCCACGACGTGGAACGCGTAGCCGTGGAGGTGGATGGGGTGGTGATCCATGGCGCTCAAGTTG
>JAJXSS010000303.1 GCA_021784455.1 Planctomycetota bacterium | reverse complement strand
ACGCTCGCCTGGGGCCTGCCGTATCTGATTGGCCGGATCTACTTTGCCGATGCCCTGTCCCTGCGTGAACTGGCGCTGGCGGTGTTCCTGGGGGGACTGATCTATGTACCGCTTTGCCTGTGGGAAATCCGCATGAGTCCGAATCTGCACCTGTGGGTTTACGGCTACCGGCAGGTGGGTTTCGCCCAGGCTTTCCGCTTTGGCGGCTGGCGGCCCATGGTGTTTCTCCAGCACGGCCTGATGGTGGGGATGTGGATGTGCATGACGAGTTTGGTCGGCTTGTGGCTGTGGTGGACCAGAGCCGTGCGGCACATTGGGGGCATCCCCATAGGAGCGTTGGCGCTGGCGCTGACCGTGACGGCGGTACTGTGCAAGTCCATGGGAGCGGTGGTGCTGCTGATCACGGGGCTGGCAGCGCTGGCGGCGCTGAAACTCACCAAGGTACGCGCGGGGATCCTGGCCCTGGCGCTGGTGGCGCCGGGGTACGTTGGAATGCGGGCTTCGGGGCTGTGGTCGGGGGAGGCACTGCTTCGCCTGTCCTCCAATGTCAATCAAGAACGTTCACGATCGCTCGACACGCGCTTGGACAACGAGAACCTGATGGCCGCCCATGCCTTGGAGCGTCCGGTGTTCGGGTGGGGAGGGTGGGGGCGCAACCGCATCTTTGATGCCCGGGGTCGAGACATTTCCATCACGGACGGGTTCTGGATCATTGCTCTGGGCACCACGGGCCTGGTGGGCCTGGGGTCGTTCCTGGTCAGCTTCCTGCTTCCTCCGGCGTGGCTGCTGCTGAGGTACCGGCCGCGGGTGTGGCTGGAGCCGGGCTTGGCCCCGGTCGCGGCGCTGATGACGGTGGTCATGCTCTTCACGATTGACTGCCTGCCCAATGCCATGCTCAACCCGCTGTTCGTGGTGATGCTGGGTGGGCTGACCGCCTGCACCGCGCCCGGTGCGCTGGGGGTGCCGATGGTACCGGCCCGTCCCGTCCGGGCGGCGCTCCAATTCGCGTGACTGACCATGGCCTGCATCCCTCGCTTACCCCGCGTCCGAATGCTCTATCCGATCTACGTGACCGGCGAGGCAGTGAGCCACATCACTTTGTCCCTGTGCCGCCACATGAACAATGACCTCACGGGGGCCACACTCACCTCTGCCGGCCACCTAGCCCAGGCGACCACTCAGGTGCGAATGTGTGAACCGCCGAGTTGGATGTTCCGGCTGCTATACCGCCTGGGGGGGGACGTCCGCCGCTGCGCCGAGCGGCACTACTGGCGCAAGCTGAGGCCGGGCGACATAGCCGATCTGTGGCCGACGTGCTCGCTAGAGCTGTACCGCCGCCTGAAGGAACACGGTTGGCTTGTTGTCAAAGAGATGATCAACTGCCATCAGGCCCCTACCAAGCGCCTTCTGGACCGGGAGTTTGCCCGCGAGGGTCTGACTCCCACCCATGACATCACCGCGGCAACCATCGCCCAGGAACGCGCCGAGTTGGCCTTGGCCGATGCCATCGTGGCCCCCAGTCCGAAGGTCGTAGAATCGCTGCTGAACGAGGGGGTGGATGGGGCCAAGATCCTGCCCAGCAGTTTCGGCTGGGACCCGCAGCGCGTGCCAGCGGATCTCTGGTTAAAGCCGCACCGTCCGGGTGAACCGGTGGTGCTGTTCATAGGCCGGGGCTGCCTCCGCAAAGGCATCCATCTGCTGTTACGGGCCTGGGAAAAACTGGACCGGCGGGCGCGATTGCTGATCGCCGGCCAAATCGATCCCCAGATCTCCGAGCGCTTTGCCGGCCTGCTGGCCCGGCCCGATGTGCAGTGCCTGGGCTATCGCCGGGATATTTCCGCGGTGCTGGCGCAAGCTGATGTGTTTGCCTTCCCCAGCCTGGAGGAGGGCGGGCCGCAGGTGTCTTATGAGGCTCTGGCGGTGGGCCTTCCCGCCCTTGTCTCGCCTATGGGGGCCGGGGCCGTCGTGCGCGACGGGGTGGAAGGGCTGGTCCTTGCGCCGCACGACCTGGATGACTGGGTTGCTGCTTTGCGCCGGCTCATTGACGATGCCGATTTGCGGCACACCCTGGGGCAAGCCGGCGTCGCGCGGGCCCGGGAGTTCACCTGGGCGCGGGTGGCACAGGGGCGCAGCCGACAACTGATCGCACTGCCGGCGGCCCGCTCGCCGGATCCCGCCCAGGAGAGGGTACCCAGCCAGTTGGCGCCGCTGCGTTGATTCTCTCCGGGGCCGGGGCCGGGGCCGGGGCCGGGGCCGGGGGCCGGGGCAGGAGATTCTCATGGGTGTCCAATCCGTGGGCATGACACCAATTCGAGTCGCCCTTACCTGCGATGATGCACCGACCATTTATTCCCGGCCGGGGGGCATCGAGCCTGATCCGGCACGGCTGGACCGCGTGCGGCAAGGTCTGCGCGAACACGGGGTCCGGCATTGCGTGGCCTTCGTCGTCGGGCGGTCCGTTCTGGGGCAACGCGAGCCCCTGGTGCGGTGGCTGGAGGCGGGCTATGAGCTGGGCAATCACACCTTCCAACACCTGGCCGCCAGCGGGGTCAATCCGGCAGAGTTCCTGGCGGATGTGGCAAGGTGCGACCAGTTGCTGGCGTCCATCGGAGCCTTCGCCGCCGGGCGGCCCAGACTGTTCCGCTTTCCCTACCTGGATCGCGGGCCTTCGCCTCAGGCCCGCCTGGCGTTGACGGCGGAAGTGAAAGCGATGGGTTACACGATCGTTTCGGGCACGGTGGACTTCTATGACCATCTTTACGAGGAGCCGCTGGCACGTGCCCTGGCTCAGGGCCAACAGCGCCAGGCCCAGATGGTCGAAGCCCGCTATCTTGAAACCGCCTGCCGGAGCGTGGCGTACCGGGCACGCTGGATCCGCCGGACACCGGGTCCCGAACTCACGCACATTGCTCTGTTTCACGCCGGCCTCATCTCCCCGGCCGTCCTGCCCCGGCTGCTGGATCGGATGGCCCGGCAAGAAGTAGTGTGGTCGTCCCTGACCCAGGCCCTGGCCCATCCGTTCTATCGCCGGGCGGAAGAAGACCTGGCCCAGACCGGCCTGATCGACTACCAATACCGCTCGCGCACCCTGGCCGAGCGCGTGAAACGCAAGCTGGTCGAATACTCCTGTCGCCTCAACTGGATGCAGCAAGACCGCTTTGGCCCGTGCTGGCCGTATCTGGCGTGAAATGACCGAATCGATGTCCCAATTCCAGACGTGGTCCCCCCCCCGGGCGGTGCACGGGCCGGCTTCGGCCCCCCGGCGGATCGCGATCGTACAGCACGGCGACCTGCGTGAAGCCATGGACCTTGTCGATGCCAACGAGCCCGAGCCCTATTTCGGGATGACCCGCAGCGTAGCCGCCATCCGGGCTCTGACTCGGGATTCGGCGCATCTGGCCATCAGCCTGGATGCCCCGGCCTATCGCGTCGCGCACGGCACCGGCACGCTGGTGGGGCTGCCGCTGCCGCGCTACCCGGCGAGGCTGCCCGGCACGGTACCCCTGCTGCACCGGGCCTGGGCCATCCGCAGGGAGCTGGCACACTTCCAGCCCACCCACGTGCTACTGCGTGCCGCCGGAATGCTGGGCCTGTCGGTGCTGAGATGGTGCGTGCGACACGAAGTCTCCACGCTGGTGCTCCTGGCGGACTACATGCGGCCCCGAGGCTGGCGCCAGATCCGGCACACGCGTCGATTCATGCGCCTGCTCAATGCCTCCTGCGTTTATGCGGTGGGGAATCATCGGTTGCCGGCGCAGCAGTCGCTGGTCAAGTGGGGGCTGCGTCCAGACAAAGCCGTGGCCTACGACTTTGCCCCTTCGCGCCGCCCCCGGGACTACTCCCCTAAGTCGTTGGCCGGACCGCCTTGGCGGGTGGTCTATGCCGGCAACCTGCTCCCCGGCAAGGGTGTAGGCGACCTCATCGACGCGATGAGTTTGCTGGTCGAGCAGGGCCTGGCGGTCACAGCGACGCTGGCCGGAACCGGCCCGGGCCTGGAGGTGTTTCAAGGCCAGGCCCGGAAGCTGCCGGCGGGCCGAATCGAGTTCGCCGGGCGCCTGGGGAACGATCAGGTTTTTAATCTGATGCGGCAGGCCGCCGTGGTGTGCGTGCCGTCACGCCCTGACTATCCGGAAGGCCTGCCCATGACGCTGACGGAAGGCCTGGCCAGCCGCACGCCTTTGATCGTATCGGATCACCCCGTGATGGCTGGCGCCTTTTGTGATGGGGAAGGCATGTGCTTTTTCCCCGCGGGTGACCCCCCGGTCCTGGCCCGGGTGATCCAGTCGGTGCTGAGCGATTCACAAAGATACGAGACGCTTTCGCGCACCACCGAGGCGGCCTACGCCCGGGTTGAATGCCCGACGCTCATGCCCGATCTCATCGCCCGCTGGCGGGCAACCTTCGGTCCATGATTCTCACCATCATCATCGTCAATTACCGCACGGCCGGCCTGGCCATCGACTGCCTGGCATCCCTGGCCGCGGAACGTCGCCGCCTGCCGCCGACCGATGTCGTGGTGGTGGACAGCGCCTCGGAAGACGGGTCCGTAAGCGCCCTGGCCGACGCCATCGGGCAGCGGGGCTGGGCCAGGTGGGTGACACTGCTGCCGCTGCCGCGTAACCGGGGATTTGCCGCTGGCAATAACGCCGGCATCGGCCTGGCTCTGGCACGCCCTCAGCCGCCGGACTATCTGATGATGCTGAACCCGGACACCGTGGTGTACCCTGGGGCGCTGGTCCGGCTGCTGGATTTTTTGCACAGGCATCCCCAGGCCGGCATGGCCGGCCCGCGTGTGGAGTTCGCCGATGGCACGGTGCAGGTCTCGGCGTTCCGCTTTCCCAGCATCCTGGGCGAGTGGGAAGGCGCGCTGCGGATCGGTCTGATGACCAGGCTGCTGTCGCGATGGAGGGTCGCTCCGCCGCCCGCCCAGAGCGACCATGCCGCCGACTGGCTCTCGGGCTGCGCCCTGATGATCCGGCGCCAGGCCTTGGAAGAACTGGGGCCCTTGGATGAGCGGTATTTCATGTACTTCGAGGAAGTCGACCTGTGCCTGCGGGCAGCCAGACGCGGTTGGGAACGATGGTATATCCCCGGGGCACGGATCGTGCACCATGTGGGCCAGGCCAGCGGCGTAACCGACCGCACCCGGCGGCAGCCGGCGTATTGGTTTGCTTCGCGGCGGCACTTTTTCATCAAGAATCACGGTTCAGTCTACGCCACTCTGGCCAGCGTAGCCTTTGTCCTGGGCTTTGCCGGCTGGCGGCTTCGGCGCTGGATGCTGCGCATCCCCGACGGTGATCCGCCTCACATGCTGTGGGATTTTCTGCGACACACTTTCCGCGCCCCGACTCCCGCGGAGTTCTGACCATGGCGGCCCAGTCAGCCTTCCCGAATTATCCCATTTCCGCGACCGAGCCTGACTGGTCGCGCGAGCGCTGCACCCGCTGGTGGGACCCCGGCCGGCGCATGCTCAAGGTCCTGAGGGCCTATCAGCGGGCGGCCCGGGGCGGCACCTGGTGGGACCGGCTGCGGGCCCGGGCCCATGTACCGGCGTATCGCTTCTGGGCGGCGATGTGCGGGGCGGACATCCCACTTAACACGCATCTGGGAGGGGGTTTGTCCATGCCCCACGCCAACGGCATCGTCATCCACCCCGACACCGTCGTTGGCCCCAACTGCCTGATCTTCCAGCAGGTCACGCTGGGCACGGGCGGCCCGATCCCGGGAGCCCCGATCATCGGCGGGCACGTGGACATGGGCGCCGGAGCCAAAATCCTCGGGGGCGTACACGTCGGCAACCACGCCCGCATCGGGGCCAACGCCGTGGTCCTGTGCGATGTGCCGGCTGGGGCTACGGCCGTGGGCGTTCCTGCCCGCATCATCCTGGCACCTGACCGCCCGACCCGGGAGGCCGATCCTCACCCGACTTGGAGA
>JAJXSS010000302.1 GCA_021784455.1 Planctomycetota bacterium | reverse complement strand
CCGGGGCCAACGGGGCCCGCAATTTCGGGTGGCGGCAGGCCCGCACGCCCTTCGTCGCCTACCTGGACGACGACGCTCTGCCCTGGCCCCAGTGGGTGCAGCACATCTTGGAAGCCTTTGAGACCGTAAGGCCCATGCCGGGCGCCGTCGGCGGCATCATCGAGCCCATCTGGGAATCGTCCCGGCCGGCCTGGTTGGACGACGGCCTGCTGGCCTTCTACACCATCTGGCAGCTCCCGGGCCCGCCGCGTTGGCTGGGGCCTGAAAGCAATCTTTACCTGGCCAACCTGGCTTTTGCCCGCCGGGCCTTGGAACAGACCGGGGGTTTTCGCGAGGGTTTCGGCCGGGTGGGAGGCAACCTGATCTCGGGTGAGGAGATGGATCTTCAGAACCGTATGCGGGCCTGTGGCTGGGGCGTCTACTATCAGCCGGATGCCGCGGTGTACCACCACATTCAAGCCGACCGTATCTCCCGCACTTGGCTGAGGCGCCGCGTCTATGCCCAGGGTGTCACCGATGGGCTGATGCTCCTGATGTCGTGTGACGAGCCTCGTCCCACCCGCTGGAAACTGGGCTACTGGGGCCTGCGTCGCCTGCTGCGCAGCCAAGGGGAATTGTGGTCCCTTCTGCGCCACCGGCGGGATGACCCGCAACTCTGCTACCGGCAGATGCAGGCCTGGCGCAAGATCGGCTATTCGGTCGCCGGTTTTGTGGCCCGGCCGCCCGCTCCGCCTTCTGCGGCCGGATCATAGCTCCCGCTATTGGCCTGTGCGACGAGCTTCCCGGCCCAGTGCCGAGATCCTTTGGGCAGGAAGACCGACCACGGGCTTTTATTGAACGCGGCCCGCCTATCCGGGTATGGGGACCACGTACGATGATTGTGCTGGAACACCGACCGTCCACTGGATACCGCCGGACCCCGTATCAGGGGGGCCAAGGCCGGACCCGAGGTGTCAGTGGACCTTGTGCAGTGCGCGATGGCAGCGGGCTTTCATTCGGCCCCAGACCCCGCCATTCCAGCTTGCGATGGGTGTGACCGATGTTATAGGTGTGATGAGTGCGCTTCCCACCATCTCGATTGTGGTGCCCAACTATAACGGCGCAGCCACCCTGGGCCAGACGCTGCAGAGCCTGGTGGATCAGCAATATCCGGGCTTGGAGATCATCGTGGTGGATGGCGGATCGACGGATGGGAGCGTGGACATCATCCGTCAATACGAACGGCACCTGACCTGGTGGGTCAGCGAGAAGGACCGCGGCCAGGCCCACGCCATCAACAAGGGCTTTGCCCATTGCACGGGCCAGATTGTCAACTGGCTGTGCAGCGACGATCTGCTGAAGCCGGGCGCCCTGCACCGCGTGGGCGCGTTGTTCGCCCAGAGGCCGGAGGTGGATGTGATTGCCGGCCAGTGTCACATGGAGCACCGCCGGCCAGGGCAGGTGCCCCGCACTGTGATGCATGGCCCGGTGGATGAGGGGCAGGTCACCTTGATGCCATCGACGGATCCCATCGCCCAGCCCAGTTGCTTCTGGCGTCGTCGCTTCATGGACCGCCAGCCGGCCCTGGATGAGAGCTACCATTTCGCCATGGACTTCGAGTTGTGGATGTATTTCCAGACGCGGCACGCGGTCTGGCTGGTCATTCCGGATGTTCTGTCCACGTTCGTGATGACCGGCGACAACAAGACCAGCACCGGCGGCTGGCGCATCTATGAGGAAACCCGGCGCGTGTACCAGACCTACCGGCCGGAGCCTATTCCCTTGACCTTCTGGCACCGGCATTTCCGCCACCCGCTTCAGATGGTGCTGCGCCGGCGCCGCCATACCCTCCAGGGCCGTTGCGCCCGGGTGCTGCTGGGCGCCATTGACTGGACCTTGACGCCGTTCTACGGCTACTGGCGGGTGCGGGTCATGGATTGGAGCGGTCTGATCGATCCCGGCCCGTGAGCATCCCGAGGGAGCAAGCTCGATGGCGCAGCACATCCTCTTTGTCACGAAGGTCGTGCCCGGGTCCTCCATGACGGGGCAGGGCCATCGCATCACGGCCCAGTACCGGGCCCTCATGGCCCTGGGGGCTCTGGACAGCGTGCTCATCGGCAACCAGCCCCTGCCGCCCTCGGCCTGGCCCCGGGATTATGGATCCCTGGTAGCTGGCCTGCCCGAGCCGGACTACCCGCGGAATCTGGGCGTCTTCTGGAAGCGCGGCGGGAATCGCCTTTGGCCGGCGATCTTCGCGGCCACGCCCTTCCTCAGCCTGCGGACCATCTACCGCCCCACTGTCGCCACGGCGGAGTCTTTCGCCGCCTTGGCCCGCAGCTACGATCTGATCTTCATCAGCTATCTGCAGCACGCCTGGGCTCTGGGCTGGCGCGATGCACAGCGCACCGTGATCGACCTGGATGATGTGCCGTCGCAGCGTTTTACGCCCCCGGGCGGGCCGGCCAGCGCGCCCCAGCGGCTGCTGCGCCGCTGGCGTTGGTGGCGTGCGCGCCGCTGCGAGCATCAGGCCCTGGGAGATTACCGGTTGACCCTGGTCTGCAGCGAGCAGGATGCCCGCTACCTGCACCGGTACCCCCGGGTGGCCGTGCTGCCCAATTGTGTCCTGGACGATCCCGCCATGGGGGCCGCCGACGATCCGACACCCGCCGCCGGCCGCATGCTCTTTGTGGGGGCGCTGGCCGAAACGGGGTTCAACATCGACGGCCTCACCTGGTTCGTGCAGCAGGTGTTGCCCCTGGTCCGCCGCGAGGTGTCGAATGCCCACGTGCAGGTCGTTGGCCAGACCAGCCCGAACCTGTCCGTGCCGTGGCGCCACGAGCCGGGGGTGGCTTTCGTGGGCACCGTGGACCGCGTGGCCCCGTACATCCAGGGCTGCCAGTTCCAGGTCTGCCCGCTGCTGGGAGGCTTCGGCACCCGCGTCAAGACGATTGAGTCCCTGCTGTTTGCCCGGCCGGTTGTGGCCACCACCATCGGGGCTTACGGGCTGGCTATGGATGAGGCCCGCGGCATCCTGCGCCGCGATGATCCCCCGTCGTTCGCCCGCGCCTGCGTGGACCTGCTGCGCGATCCGGAACGCTGCCGCACCCTCGGCCTGGCCGGGCGCGCCGAGGCCCGCCGGCTCTACAGCCTCGAGGCTTTCACCCGGCGGCTTCAGGAATTAGTGCGGCCGATCCTGGGGTAGGTTCGGGCGTGCCTGAACATTTCCGGGTCACCCGCGCCACACGCCTTCGGGCCAGCCCAGTTTTGCGAAAGGCGCTCGGCCCGGCCCGAACCTACGGCATCCGCCCCCGGCACACATCCGCCAAGCGACGCCAGCGCCATCGCTTCCACGGCTGGGCCAAAGCCGACCCCAGGGCGTAGGCGGTGGCCCGGCCATGGCGTTGGCCTTTGCGCAAGCGGTCCAGCTCGCGCTCGATCTGGCCATCGACGGCGTGCAGCGTCAGCAGCGGATGGGCCAGGAAAAAGCCGCGCCGCAGCAAGATCTGCCGCAGCAGCTTGCGGTCATTGGCCGTCGAACGCTCGGCCAGGGCGCTGATGTTGCTCGTGTGGACGCGGTAGTCCCCCAACACCTGGGGTAGACAGACCACCGCCTGCTCACCGTAGCGCTGCATCAGACGAATCCACAGATCCCAGTCTTCCGTGCCCCAAAGCGAAGCGTTGTAGCCGCCCACTTCCCCCAGGGCCGCCCGCGACACCATCACCGAGCTGTGTACCACGCCGCAGTGGGTGATCAGTTGCTTCAGCGTGCCGAAGCGCGGCTCGTGCCCGATCGGTTCACGCACCACCTGGTCCCCGCGCACCATGCGCATGCCGTGATAGCCCCACACCGCCCCCGGATGGTTCTGCAGGGCGGCCACCTGGGTCTTCAGCTTGCCCGGCCGCCACAGGTCATCGGCATCCAGGATTGCCACCCAGGTTCCCGTCGCCCGCGCCAGGACCGCGTTGCGGGCTCCGGCCGGCCCCAGGTTGCGCTCCAGGAACTGCGGCCGAATGCGCCCATCCCGCTGGCTGTAGCGCCGCAGAATGTCCGGCGTCCCATCCGTGGACCGGTCATCCGCCACCTGAAGCTCCCAGTCGCCGTAGTCCTGGGCCAGGAGGCTGTCCAGCGTGGCCGGCAGATGCGCCTGGGCATTGTGGGCGGCCATGAGGATGCTGATGGTGGGATGGGTCATTGCTATCCCCCTCTGCTCGTCCGCGGGGAGACGTTGGCAGAGGGGGCTTTTTCTTCATCCGTGCCCGTTGACGCAGGCCACAGGGTGGAGTGTTTTCTATTCCCAATCGAAAATCAAAAAATCGAAAATCTCTCTCCATTTCCCCCGCTCTTGCTACCGCACCATCTCCCGGTCCATCACGCGCACGAAATCATCCTGCAGCTTCTTGACATCGTGGATGCTGACGTTGCCCGGCACGTGGTTGAACATGAACGAGAACGCGACCACGGGCCGATGCTCCGTCTGCCCCGGCATCAACAGGTACCCGCTGAAGGTCGATACCCCGTTGATGTAGCCGGTCTTGCCGAAGACCTCCCCGTGCAGGCCGCTCTTCAGGCGCCGCTCAAGCGTGCCGTCCTCGCCGGCCACGGAAAGGCTTTCCATGTACGGCTGGGCCAGTTTGGGATCGTGGGCCATGGACGTCAGCAGGGCGGTGAGCTGGACCGGGCTCACCCGGTTCTCCCGGCTCAGGCCGCTGCCATCAACAATCACCAGCCCCGCCGCCCGCGACCCGATCCGCTGGGCCATAAAGGAGCGCACCGCGGCCGCCCCGTTTTCCCACGAGCCGGGGTTGCCGGTCAGGGCCCGGCCGCAGCGCTTGAGCAGACACTCGGCGAACAGGTTCTGTGAATCCTTGTCGCAGCGATGCAGCACGGCCAGCAGGCTGGTCCGCAGGTAATAAATCGGTTTGCCCTCGGGCAGACGGTCGTCGGGCCCCGGGACGGCCAGGGCATCCACGCCGATCCCCGCGCGCTGGAGCCGGTCGGCCAGAATCCGTCCGAAGAAGACCGGCGGGTTCGGCACGGGCAGGTAGATCGGAGCCACGGACCGATGCCGCACACCGCCGTTGAGGAGCAGGTCCCAGCCGTCCTTGCCCCCCAGGCGGGCGATGAAGTTGCCTTCGCCGCCGCTCATGGCCTGGTTGACCACGTGCAGAAAGGGGCAGTCCGGCACCATCTGGATCACCGGCGGCTGACCGCCCCCGGCCGGAGCCGCGTACACGTTCAGGCAATTGTCATTGAAGTTCAGGCCCGAAACCGGGGCACAATACCAGTCACCGAGCTGATTGCGCGGCCAGAGCGGGTGGATCCACTGGCGGTCGAACACGCGATCATCCAGGATCAGTTTGGCCACGTGCTTGATGCCCGCCCCCTGCACCGCCTTGACCAGCACCCCCAGCACCTGCTCGACATCCAGGTGGTTGGCCTGCAGCAGCCGCTGATCGCCCAGCGCCGGATCGCCGTCGCCTTTGACCAGCAGCACGGCCGCATCCGGCCGGGCATCCAGTACGGCCAACTCGGTCTGGAAGCGAAAATCCGGCCCCAGCGTGCCCAGGGCGGTGGCGGTGGTCACCAGCTTCATGTTGCTGGCCGGCATCATCGGCGTGTCGGCGTGGTACGACACCAGCGTCTGGTCGTCCTTCAGCCGCACCACCGACAGTCCGACTTCCGTCCGGCCCAGCTTGACCGAGCTCATGAGCTGGCTGAACTCCGCCATCAGATCGCTGGCCCGGCTTGTGGAGGTGAACCCCAAGCCGAATCCCACCGCCGCCACCAGTACCAGCATCGATTTTCGCAGCATCATGACAATCCTGTTCCGGGTTCCCGGCGTGTACAAGCCTTGTAGGGATCGGGCCGTTTGTCAACTAAGGGCGCGCTCAACAATAACCTGAACAATTATCCAAGGGGCCATCGTTGATGCGACGATGTTGAGAGGATGCAGGACGCATCCTTACGCGAACGGATTCGGCGCAAGTACCAACTCTTGAACGT
>JAJXSS010000301.1 GCA_021784455.1 Planctomycetota bacterium | reverse complement strand
TCCGATCTCAGCCAGCGTTCGGCCGGGCCCAGGCCGGCGAACATCAGGCGGATCTGCGCCCAGGATTTGCGGACGAATTCCATCCATCGGCCTCCATGCCGGACCCGGAAGGGCTGGATTTTCAATTTCTAAACTTCGTCTTTGGATTGGCAGAGGCGGCAGGCCGCGTCCTTTTCTCCAATCGAAAATTGAAATTCAAAAATCGCAAATCTTCCCGTCACCTTGCCAATCCACTGTCCTCGACCCGCACGGCCGCATCCAGCAGCCCGCGGGCGCCCCGAATCCGCTACACCCGGATCTGCTCGATCTCGTTGTAGGCATCCACGAGCTTGTTGCGCACCTGCATCAGCATCTGGAACGCGATGTCGGCCTTGTTCTTGGCCAGCATCACGTTGGCGTAATCGTCGCGCTGGCCCGAAGCCAGGTCCTGAATCGCATTTTCGGCTTCGGCCTGGAGCTTGTTGACGTTCTCAATCTCCTGCATCAGGGCGTCCTTGAAGCTCGCGCCCGAAGCCTCGGCCGGTCCGGTCATGCCCGGCACCTGCAACGGCGCTATCGGCCGGATTCCACTGCCCGAGATGAGTCCCAGAGGGTCGCTCATGATTGCCTGTTCCAACCATCCTACCGACCGTCGCCATCTTTGCCACAGCCGGCAGCTTTCCACAACCTACGCCAGCAGCCTCAGCGCGTTCTGAAGCATGGTCTTGGACGCCTCGGCCGCGGAGATGTTGGCCTCGTACGCCCGCACCGCCTCCATGGCATCCACCATTTCGTAGGTCGGGTCCACGTTGGGGTAGCCCACGTACCCCGCGGCATTGGCGTGGGGGTTGCCCGGCTCGTAGACCATACGCAGGGGCGACTGGTCCAGCTCAATGCTCTGCACGTGTACGCCGTCGGGACTGCCCGTGGCCGGATCACCGGGAGCAAACACCGGAATCCGCCGGCGATACGGGTCGTAGTTCCCGTTGGCGTCTTCAATGCTGTTCTGGTTGGCCAGGTTCGCGGCGATGATGTCCATCCGCGTCCGCTGCGCGACCAGGGCCGATGTCGAAATGTCGAGGAGTCCGAACATGCTGTTGTCTGGTTGGTCGGTTCGTTAACTGGTCAGTTGGTTAACCGGAAAGACTCCCCTCGTCCGCGATCTTTGCCTCTGACCAGTTAACCAATCCACCAGTTAACCAGTCAACTTGTTCATGGCGTTCCCCGGATCGCCATCTGCAACACGTTCATTTCGCTGCGCAGGAACTCGACGGTCACCTGGTTGGCCAGGACGTTTTCGGCCTGATGCTGCATCAGGCGTTCCAGGTCCCGATTATTCTGGTCGTGGAACAGGATGCCCTCGTTGCTGTCCGCGGGGGTGGCCACGAGCCCATCGGGGGTGAAATGCAGTTGCGTGGTGTCCTGCATTTCCAGCGGGCCGGACTGGGGATCGGCCGACTCCCTCCGCTCATTGATGGCCTGCCGTAAGGCCGCCTGGAAGGACTGCGTGGACAGGTCCAACGGCTTGAAGAACGGCGTGGACAGGTTGGCGACGCTGGTCGCCAGCACCCGCTGCCGCGCCTCGGTGAACTGGAGCACCCGCTCCAGCACCGGCATGGCTCCGCCATTGAACAGCCCGTCGATCATCCTGAGTCCTCACCTTCGGCAGGCCCCGCCCACCAACCTCAGCGCCCCGCGCTGGGCGGGCTCCGCCCGCAAGTTGCTCTGCCGCAATCCTCGTACCACCTGGCCAGGGCTCGCCACACCCGGCCGCCCCGGGGCCGTCACTGCCACCGCGCAATTGCTGCGCCCGGTCCGCGCCGATCTTACGCAGCCCTACACGGTCTGCGCCACCAGGTTCTGCTCCTTCCATTTCTTGAGTTTCAGCCCCAGGGTCCGCACCCCGATGCCCAGGGCCTTGGCGGTACGGGTGCGGTTGCCGTTGTACTGGCCCAGGGTCCGCACGATCTGCTGGCGCTCCATTTCCTCCAGCGTGGTCCCGCCCGCCGAAAAGACCGCGTCGGGCATCGCCTGGGCCGGTGGCATGGCCCCAGACACCACCACCGGCACCGGCGCCGCGGCCACGGCCGCCGGCAGGGGCGTACTGAGCCAGGGCTCAAGCAGCCGGGCCGTGATGAGGTTGTCCCGGGCCAGCACGCTGGCCCGTTCGCAGATGTTCTGCAGTTCCCGCACGTTGCCCGGCCAGGGGTATGCCTGGATCAGCCGGACCGCCTCGTCCTCCAGACGCTTGGCCTCGCGGCCCTCCCGCAGGGCTACCCGATGGAGGAAATGCTCGGCCAGCAGCGGGATATCCTCGACCCGCTGCCGCAGGGCCGGAAGCTGGATGGGCAGCACGTTCAGCCGGTAAAACAGATCCTGCCGGAACGTCCCGCGGGCCACGCACTGGGCCAGATCGCGGTTGGTGGTGGCGATGACCCGCACATCCACCGACATCGTGTAACTCGAACCCACCCGCTCGAACTGCTGCTCCTGCAGCACGCGCAGCAGCTTGGCCTGGATCTCCGGGCCGATCTCGCTGATCTCATCCAGCAGCAGCGTGCCCCCATCGGCCAGCTCAAAACGCCCCTTCCGCAGTTGATCCGCGCCGGTGAACGCCCCCTTCTCGTGGCCGAAAAGCTCGCTTTCCAGCAGACTGCTGGACAGGGCGGCGCAGTTCACCGCCAGCAGCACCCGCTCCCGGCGCAGGCTGTGGGCGTGCAGGGCCCGGGCCACCAGTTCCTTGCCCGTGCCCGACTCGCCGTTGATCAGAACCGTCCCGGAACTGCGGCTGATCTGCTGGATCTGCTGGGCCACCTGCCGCATCAGCGGGCTGCTGCCGATCAGCACCGGTTCCATCTCGGGGGGCTGGTGGCTGACCTTGAGGGCCGCATTCTCCTGCACGAGTTGCTGATGCTCCACCGCCCGCTTGAGCGTCACCACAAGCTGGTCGCCTTCGAAGGGCTTCTGGATGAAATCGAACGCCCCCATCTTCATCGCCTGGACCGCTTCCCCCACCGTGCCATAGGCCGTCATGATCACCACCGGCACCTGGTCATCCACCGCCCGGATCCGCGCCAGCAGGTCCAGGCCGTCCATCTCCGGCATCTTCAGGTCGGTCAGCACGGCCTGGGGCCGGTGCCGGCCCAGAGCGGCCAGGGCGGTGGGACCATCGGCGGCTGAAACCACCTGGTAGCCCGCCCGCTGCAGCGTGCCGCCCACGCTGTCGCGCATGATCTGCTTGTCATCCACGACCAGAACTTTGCTCATGCGCGGACTCCCGAGGCGGCGGTGCGGGCTGCGGCCATGGGCCGGGCCCTGGACGGGCGCGGCTGGGGCAGGCCGACCTCAAACACCGCCCCGCCGTCATTGTGGACTGCAATGGTTCCACCGTGGGCATCCACGATGCGGTGCACGATGGCCAAGCCCAGCCCCGTGCCCGACCGGCGCGTGGTGAAAAACGGATTGAAGATGCGGTCGATGTCGTCCTGGGCAATGCCCGGCCCGCTGTCCCGCACGCTCAGGATCACCTGATCCCCCTGCCGACGCGCCCCCAGGCCCAGCACCCGCCGGCCGGCCGGGGCCCCTTCCACCATGGCATCCACGGCATTGCGCACCAGGTTCAAGAGCGCCTGCTGCATCAGGTCCCCATCTACTTCAATCACCTCGGCACCCCGGCCAAGGCGCTGCTCCACGCTGACCTGGGCCGCCTCGCACGCCGGCCGGTGGCTCGCCAGCACCCGCTGCCACAGGGCCGCCACTTCGGTCGGCTGCCGGCGCGGCGTCACCTCGCGGGCAAATACCAGCACATCCCGCACGATGGCATCCAGCCCCCGCACCACCGCCGCGATCTTGCGGGCGTTTTCCGCCACCGGGCCAAAGGTCAAGGGACAAGCGGCAGGCATAGAGCCAGCGCCGGCTGCGGGCTTCTCTCCGGTGGGTTCCGCTCCGCCGGCCCCTGGCTCCTGGCCACTGGCCCCTTCCCCGGTCGCATCTTGTTCGATCATCTGGGCATAGAGCTGGATGGCGGCCAGGGGGTTGCGCACCTCGTGGGCAATCCCGGCCGCCATCTCGCCCAGCGCCGCCAGACGCTTGGACCTCTGCAACTGGGCATCCTTCGAGGCCAGTTGCTGCTGCAATCGGGCCACCTGCTGGGTCAGAGCCTCATGGCTGCGCTGCAGGTTCTCCGTGACCTGGTTGTACGCGCGGATGATCTGCGACAGCTCCTGCAGCCGTCCCGCCGGCTGCGCCGCCGCTCCCTCCGCCACAACTTGGGTCCCAAGGTCCGTCATAGTCACCCGTCACCAGCCACCCGTCCCGAGTCGGCAGTCCGAAGACTGCTGACTCGTCACGGGTGACTCGGGATGCTTATCCTCTTTGGTCCGTCATCACGTTGGCCCGGGCCGGTGCCCCCCCGCGATACGCCCGGGCTGCGGAACCGGCGTACTGCTGGCGGCTCATCTGGGCGCTCACCCGCTCCCGCTCCCGGCGCAGGCTCTGACAGTCACGCTCATCCTGCTGCACGATCTGATCGCGCAGAGACTTGATGCGGTCGGTCATGCCCGCAATGTGGGCCTTCTGATCCTGCGTCAGGGCCGGCAGCCACTCGATCCAGCGCAGCCGGAAAGGCTCCAGTTCCGTATTCACCTGTCGCAAACTGCCGATGCACTGCTCACGCCGCCCCAGCAGACGCAAAAGCGCATCCGTCTCGCCCTGGGCCACCAGCGGGGCCTGCTCCTGACTCAGGCCCGCCAGGTCCTGGTAGAGCGATAGCTGCCGCTCCAGCAGCGCCAGCAGCCGCGTGAGTTCCGCTTCCGTCATTGCCGGGGTTTTGCCGGTCATCCTTGACCCTTTCAGACACGGGACTCCGTCCCGAGGTGCCGGTGCCGGGCGCAAGAGCTGCGCGGCCGGTTGGCATTTCCTGACATCGGCCAATCCCTTGCGAAAACGTTAGTTCTTTTACCAACAGGGCTTGGCCGGGGTTGAACCCCGAAGACACAAAGATACGAAAAGAAGGGAAAAAGGTTGAACCACCAAGAGCACCAAGGACACCAAGATCAGAGGGAAGAAAAAAGTGGAAAGGATGCTGGACCTGATTCTTCCCCTTGGTGCTCTTGGTGTTCTTGGTGGTTCAAATCCCTTCTTCGTGCCTTCGTGGTCAAGTCGTTTTACGGCGTGGCCGAGGCCGGTTCCGCGGCCGCCCGCTTCTGGGTGAACAGATTGAAATCGCTGGTAAAACGCAGCCAGTCCGCCCAAAGCTGGCGGTTCATGGGCAAACTCGGGTCGTCGAACGCCGCCGGCGAAATGCGCTTGAACAGCGCCTGGGCCCCCTGATTCACCGCCCGGGCCTCCTGCAGCTTGCCCTCTTCGCAGTAGGCGTTGACCACCTGCACCAAAGCCATCAGGGCCACCGGCTGCGGCGGCTCCCCCGTGGTGGCGCTGTAACGGTTGGCCACGATGCTGTACAGGGCGATGGCCTGATCGTAACGCCCCAGGTCATAGGCACAGTCGGCCCGGTACATATAGGCATTCCGCAAGTACAGCTTTTCCAAATCGTTAAGGCCCGACGCCGGGCGGGCGCTCAGGGCCGCCACCACCTTGTCAAACGTGGTCTGGGCCATCTCCAGGCGCCGGGCCCGCTCGGCCGAAAGAGCCTGCCGCTTGGTGGCGGGTAACTGCGGCTGCTTGATCAGCCCTTCCAACTGGATGGCCGACTGACGATACGAATCCGCCAGCATGAACTCGAGCGCCGGGCCATCCGGGCCGCTGCCGTAGCGATCCACCGCTTCCGTCAGACGCTCAATCGCCGGCTCGAACTCCTTGCGGTGGTACAGCAGCCGGCCCAGTTCGATCAGGGCCTCCTGATAGTCCAGGCTCTCAGGCTTGATGGCCGGATGATCCGTCACCACCCCCATCAGCACGCGTTTGGCATCGTCAAACTGCTTCAGGGCGATATAGGCCCGGGCCAGGGGCACCAGGGCTGGAATCTGCTCCTTGCCCGGATACTCGGCGATCAGACGCTGCAGGACA
>JAJXSS010000300.1 GCA_021784455.1 Planctomycetota bacterium | reverse complement strand
CTCCAGGGCCCGCTCATAGCACAGGGCCGCGTTCCACAGGCTTTGGTTGTAGGTTTTCAGGTCCTTGGGCGTGATCGTCTGGGCATGGCGGATGTACAGGTCCCCGGCCGCATCACACAACTGGCCGGCTTGCTGGGCCAGCAGATTGGCCTGGGCCTGCACGCTGCGGGCCATGGCCGCGGCCTGCCTTTCGGGCGTAAGGGATCCGGATTTCGCCGCCCCGGAGGCCCCTCCACCGCTGCCGCCGCCCTGGATCATGGCCCGCGCCTGGGTGAGCTTCTGATCCGCCAGTTTCACCGTGGCATCCGCCCGCTGCAGCAGCAGGGCCGCCGGCCAGTTGTCCTTGAACAGCGGCTTGAGCAGCTCGAGAAACTTCAGGGCCACATCGTATTCCTGCTGGTCGTAGTGCTGGGCGTACTGCTGCCGCACCAGGGCCACCACCTTCTTGACCCGCGGTGTGCCCGCCTGGCCCGCCTCGGCCAGACGCTGCACGATCTGGCCAAAGTGGTCCAGCGCCTGACCCACCTGCCCCATCCGGGCTTCACAATCCGCCCGGCCCAGCAGGGCATCCAGGTACACCGTGCTGGTGCGGTAGTCCGATTCCGCCTTGGCAAAATATTCCAGGGCCTGCTGCAGATCCCGCGGGCTGGGCGAGCCGCCCGCCTTGGCCAGCGTGATCCGGCCCAGGCCCACCAGGGCCTCGGCCGTCCATTCCGCATCCCGCGGGTCATCGGGATTACTCATGTTCAGCACCCGCAGGTAGTGCGGCTCCGCCGAAAGGTAATCCCCCGATTTCTCGTAGGCCCGGGCCAGCAGCACAAACAGCGGCCGCAGATCGTTCTCCCGGCCGTCGGCCATGAAGCCCACCAACTGCTGCTGCAGCCGGGTGATGGCCTGGGCCACATCGCCACTGTCGATCATGGCGCTGCAGCGGGCCTGCACCGTCCAGATCATCGCCGCCCGCCGCTGCGCCGCATCCTTTTCCTGCCCGGCATCTTTGGACAGGCGGTCCAGCAGTTCCGCCAGAAGCGCCGGCGGCAGGTGCCCGCTGGCCCGGCGCCGGTCGATGACCTGGCGGATCAGCCGCACCTTGGCCCCCGGATCGGCCAGTTGGTCGATCATGGCCAACGCATCATCAAAATCGTTCAGGCCAATCAGGGCCTGGGCCCACCGCGTGCGGTGCTCGTTGTCGGGGGCCAGCCCCAGTTTCTGGGCCCGGGTATAGAAGGCCACGACCTGCTTGTAGTTGTCTGGCACATCCCAGTTATGGGCCTGCTGCTCCAGGAACACCAGATCGCCCTGCAACTGGTAATACCGGCTTTGCAGGGGCGCCGCGGCCTTGTCCATCCCCGGCCGGATGACCTTCATGGCCTTGCGGGCGCCATCGTAATTGCCGGCCTTGAGATAGGCCGTGGCATTGTCCAGGGCCTTGTTCAAATCCGGCCCTTTGCGCTCGGAAACGATCAGCACCAGGGCGGCGGCAAAACACGCCAGCCCCAGCAGGAACACCGGCCCCTGCCACAGTTGCGACCAGGGGGGCAAAGCGGGGCGGGAAAAACCGCTCCCCCCGCCCGCACCCGGGCCCACACCGGCCGCAGCATTCGGGGCCGGTCTTGCGGGAATCTGGGGGGTTTCGCCCTTTTGTGCCATCCGTGCACCGCTGGTCAGGTGGGCCCCGCCCACCTCTCTTCGAAGGGTGGGCCCACTCCTCGCCCCCCCCTTATACCGCGCCGCTTTCCCGGGGGCCCTTGCCCCTCTGGAGCGCGTATCCATCGCGCTGCGGGGATATTATCAGACTATCGGCCATTTCTGCCGGCCCGCTTCAGAAGGTTCGACCCCGCCTCCACACCCCAACCCGTCGAGTCCCGGGCTTCGGCTCCCAGGCCACGAGACCGGGCACCGCGCTCCATCGGCCGCGCCAAGAAAAATGGCTGTGCGGTTACTTGAACCGCACAGCCACGGAGGAGGTAAAAGTTGTTTGCCCGCTCAGGCCCGACGCCGACCGGCGATCAGCAGCCCGCCGATGGCCAGCAGGGCCAACGAGGCAGGCTCGGGGATGGGGGGGGTGACATCGCTGAAGGACGAACCAAAGCGGATTTCGTCATAGACCTGCACGCCGCCGGAGTTGCGCTCGGCCATGCCGATCGTATTAAAAGCCGATTGGTCCAACGCTGCTGACTTCGTAACGCCACCTGTAAGCCCTGCTTCGGTCAGAGTCCCAACATCTGCAGGATTTACGTTGTACAGTGTGATCGTATCAGTCGCCCCCCATACGATCTTTCCAACGATGAACACAGACGAACCCGCAGTCACAGAAAAGCCGCCACCATTGCTATTACTGGCGACATTCCAAATAGCCGCATTCACGCTACCACCGGCAGAATAAAAGCCGATGCCACTCCCGGGTGATCCAGACGATCCAATATAAGTACCGCTAAACGACGTCACGACCCCTGCTGTGCCAAAGGCGAATGCCGATTTCTCATTGGTAGGGGACGAAGTAGATCCTTTCTCGAACATGACGCTGAACCAGAGCGTCGATCCATCGTTCAAGAGACTACCTAGGGAGGCAGTTACGGGCGCATGCGCGCTAATATCGCCATTTGTTCCATTACCCACGTTGACTTGGCCACCGGTATTATCCAAGTTTCCGTAAGACAAGGTTTCGGTTCCCACGGTGAAACCATTGGAACCCGTGGTCGCAGTCCAAGTGCCCAGCCCGGTTCCACCGGCCTTGCCATTGAGGGCACCGACAGTCTGACTGAACGGCTCGTAGATGATTGCCGCCGCGTTCGCTGATCCGACCATCGCCGCCAAAGCGGTTGTCGCGGCAGCAGTTAAAACGAATTTACGTCCCATCATGATTTCAGCCCTCTAGGTTAAAAGTGGTTGCAGAACCCTCCGTCCAACACTCGTCCGCAGAACTCACAAATGGCTTATAGAGTCAACATGTATGTAGATTAACTCATCCGCAACACGCAGCAAGTTCTATTTTAAAACATTTTTAGTTGCGCTTTACGACATATCCCAAGATAGACTAGGGTCTCGGTTCTCAAAAGGTTCTGGAAATCACCCGGGGAAACTGGCGAAAAGGCGGATCGCATGAGGAACCAACACCAACCGGCCGGCCTTCCGGGTCGAGCCTCCACCAGCCCACCAGGAAAAGGCCCCCCGCTGGTCATCGTCGTCACACGCCGAGAGGAAACCAAGTTCGAGGAACTGGAGGATGATCTGGTGGATGGGATCCTGGATGCGGCCGGCCAACGCGGCTGGCGGCTCCTGGACCTCCACCTGACCGCCGGCTCCCTCACCGGCGAACAGCCCCCCATCGGGGCCCTGACCACCCTGCTTCCCAGCGATCCCGCCGCCCAGAGCATCCGCCACCTGGGCTGCCCGATCGTGCGCCTGGGCCATCTGCCGCATCCCGAGGATGCCACGATGCCCGCCATCCTGCCCGATCACGAGGCGGCCGGACGCATGACGGCCGACTACTTCGCGCCCCGCGGCTTTCACCATCTGGCCATCGTGGGCTTCGATGCAACCACCATAATGGCCCTGATCGGACAGGGCTGGCAGCAGCGCGCCGCGGCCTTGAACTGTGTGTGCCATCAACACCTTCTGGAAAACGCCGGCCAGGGCCCCTCCGATCCCGCCGCCCGCGCCGCCCGCTTCGACCGCCGGGCCCAGGCCCTGACCCAGTGGCTCGCCGGACTGCCCAAACCGGTGGGCCTGGTGGCCTGCAACAGTTTTATCGCCGGCATGGTCAGTATCGCCTGCCAGCGCGCCGGCCTGGCGGTGCCCGAAGATGTGTCGATCCTGGCCGTGGCCGGCCGGCGCGGCATGTGCGAAATGAGCCCCGTGCCCATCTCGGCCATCAATGTCCATCAGCCCGATGTCGGCCACGCCGCCGTCAACCTGCTCGACGACCTCATCCACGGCCGGCCCGCCCCGCCGCGCACCCTCATTCCCCCACGCGGCATCATCACCCGCCGCAGCACCGACATCCTGGCCGTCGACCACCCCCTGGTCGCCCGCGCCATCCGCTTCATCTGGGATCAATTCGCGCACGATCTGTCGGTGGACGAGGTCGCCCAGGCCCTGCGCACCCCGCGCTACAAGCTCGAACGCCTCTTCAAACGCCACCTGCAGCGCGGCATCAATGCCGAACTGCGCCGCGTGCGGCTCGAACGCTTCCGTGAACTGCTGCGCACCACCGATCTCACCGTGGATGAGTTGACCCGGCGCATCGGTTACCGCTCGGCCAAACGCCTGCACAGCGTCTTCCACCAACGCTTCGGCATGACGCCCCGCCAATACCGCCTCCAGAGCCGGATGCCCGCGCCCGACCCATGAAACCCTCCCGGACACCCCTGGCCTGGAAAGATCCGACGCTCTGGCATGCCGACATGGATCGGATTCAGAGTGTGATCGAAGCGGCCACCCGCCGGCGATGAAGGGACCAGACTTGAAACTCGCCGGCCGTCCTCCCTCCGGTCTGCGGGACAAGCGCCTTTTCCCAGCATTCATTCCCGCCCGGCGCTACAATCCGCCAGAGGTGCTTCATGCTCAGCCGCATCCTGGCGTTAGTCATCGCGGTTTCCTGTCTTTCCGCCTGCAGCCGCGGCCCGGCCGCCACGCCCCAGACGGCCCCCAACCCCGCCCCCACCGCCAACGCCGGCACGCGTGCGGTCCAGCACCTCAAGACCGCCGCGGAGGAACTCAAAGAGGCCGCCAAAGACGCCGCCGCCGAGATCCGACCGGCCCTCGAACACGCCGCCCAGGAAGCCCGCGACTTGGCCCACCGCACCGCCGAAAAAATCGCCCATGCCACGGCCACCCATCCCGCTGCGCAAGCCACCACACCCCCTTGATGGGCGCATCCGCCCGGCGCTTCCGGCATACCGTCAACAATCCCGCCATCGACGGGATTCCCGGACTCCGGAATTCCAAGATTCCGGGATTCCAAAATTCCGGGGGGGGGCCCCCGCATAGACGCCTCCCCGGCCACCCCTTCAATGGCCCCTCAAACAGGGCCTCCGTGTCTTGACGAAAAGGCCAGTGGTGGGATAGGTTCACACCGTACCCCCCAAGGGCCGTAGCGTGACCGGAGGACTGGTTTGCCACCTCACAAGATGCGGATTTGACCCCACATGAAGAGCACCGTTTTCCTCCTGAGTTTGTCCTTGTGGGCCATCGGCAGTGCCGCGGCCCAGGGCCCCGCCGCCGCGGCGCTCCAGAACAGTCCCTCGCGCCCTTGCGACCCCAAAAAAGGCTTTGCCATGACCACCGGCCGGGACAACCGGGACGTCTGGAAGGCCCGGGTCGCAGCCCTCCATGTGAGCTGGCATTATTCCTGGGGGTCGCAGTTGCCAGGCGCGGAGCCGCCCGGCGTACAGTTCGTTCCCATGATCTGGGGCTATTGGGGGGCCGGCCCCAACTTCCTGAAGGGCATTGATGAGCTATCGGCCGAAGCTTCGGCCGGGACGGCCAAATGCCTGCTGGGCTTCAACGAACCTGACCACAAGGATCAGGCCAACCTGCCCGTCGCAAGGGCCCTGGAAGGCTGGCCGTACCTGATGAAGACCGGTCTGCGCCTGGGCAGCCCCGCCCCCGCCCAGCCCGATGGCCCGTGGATGCAGGCGTTCATGGCGGGGGCGAAGGCCAAAGGCTACCGCGTCGACTTTGTATGCATTCACTCGTATGGATCGCCTAACGTCGCCGCCCTGGTCAACCGCCTGCGGAAGATCCACACCCTGTACGGCAAGCCCCTCTGGATCACCGAATTTGCCGTGGCCGACTGGAAGGCCAAGTCCCCACAGGAAAACCGGTACTCGCCGGCGGTCGTGTTGCGCTTTATGAAAGCGGTTCTGCCCGCCCTGGACAAGCTGGACTTCGTCGAACGCTACGCCTGGTTTTCCGGCAGCCCCGACAGCGGGCCCCTGGCCTCCTCCGCGTTGTTCAAGAAAGATGGGACGCTGACCGAGCTGGGGCGGTTTTACGCGTCCTACCCCTGCGCGGTGGCGCCGGCAACCGGA
>JAJXSS010000299.1 GCA_021784455.1 Planctomycetota bacterium | reverse complement strand
CACCAGCGGGCAGGTGGCATCGATCATGGTGCAGCCGCGGGCCTTGGCCCGCGCCCGGACCTCCGGGGAAACTCCGTGGGCACTGAAGATAACCGTCGAATGGGCGGGCACCTCGTCGATTCCATCAACGAAGATGACGCCCTGGCGTACAAAGCGTTCCACGACGTGACGGTTGTGCACGATCTCGTGATAAACAAAAAGCGGCGTCCCCACGATCTTCAGCGCCTCTTCGACGCTCTGGATCGCCATGTTTACTCCCGCACAGAATCCGCGCGGCTTGGCCAGCAGAATCTTCATGAGTCGGTCTTCCCTGGGGTGGTCGGAGGCCGGGTATTCTAGCCGCCACCGCGACCGCTTGGTAGGGTCGGGCTGGCCCGAATGCTTTTGCAGGCTGTTCCTCGCCGGGGGACTGACTTATGATCCCGCTCTCGGGCCGGCACATTGGGGGGTCGGAGGACCGGTGCGGTCCAAGCTCATCATGAGTAACTCTGCCACGGCCATTTCCCCCGCCCCCTCCTCCGGTTCGCCCCGCCGCCTTCCGGGGGTGGTCTGGGCCACGGGTTGGGTCAGCCTGCTGACCGACATGTCCACGGAGCTGATCTACGCCGTGCTTCCTGCGTTTTACCAGACGGTTCTAGGCCTTAATGTGTTTCAGCAGGGCCTTGTTGAGGGCGTGGCCGAGGCCATCGCTTCGGTCACTAAGCTCTTCAGCGGGCACTGGTCCGACCGCACCGGCGGCCGGAAATGGTGGATGGTGGCCGGGTACGGCCTCAGTTCCTTGTCCAAACCACTCCTGGTCCTTCCGGGGCTGAACGTCGGAGGAGCGGTGGGTCTGCGGGCGGCCGACCGGTTCGGCAAAGGCATCCGCGGCGCTCCGCGGGACGCCCTGATCTCCCTCTCCATTGACAAAAGCCAGCGCGGCCACGCTTTCGGCATCAATCGGGCCATGGACCACTTCGGGGCCATGGCCGGGGCCCTCATCGCCGGAACGCTGCTGCTTTTCGGCTGGACCAACCTGCACCATCTCTTCTACTGGACGCTCCTGCCGGGTGGGGCCGCGGTGCTGGTGATTCTGATCTTCATCCGCGACCCCCGGTCGGGCGTGCCGGACAGCGCTGCGGGGAAACCGCCAGCGCCTGCGCTGACGCCGATTTCCATCGCTCAGGCCTGGGCACATCAGCCCCCCAGTTTCCGACGCTTCCTGGCGGTGCTGGCGGTGTTTTCCCTGGGTAATTCCACGGATGCCCTCCTCCTCCTGCGGGCCCGGCAGCAAATGACGGCCGGTGGCTGGTCGGCCGCGGTAGCCACGGCCTGCCTGCCCTTCCTCTGGGCGCTGCTGCACGTATTCAAGTCGGCTTCCTCGGCCTGGGCCGGCCGCCTGAGCGACCGGATCGGCCGCCGTGGGCCCCTCCAGACCGCGTGGTTCATCTATGCCCTGGTTTACCTGGGCTTTGCCATCCCGTTCGCTGGAACGATCAGCGTGGCGGTGCCGTGGGTACTCTTTGCCGTGTACGGCTTTTACTTCGGCCTGGCGGAGGGACCTCAGGGAGCGCTGGTGGCCGATCTTTGCCGCCGCGGACAGGAACGCGGCACAGCTTACGGCCTGTATCACTTCATCGTCGGCATCAGTGCCCTGCCGGCCAGCCTCTTGTGCGGTGGCTTGTGGTGGGCGTTGGACAAGGTTCACCCCGGTCTGGGACCACTGATGGCGTTTGGCACGGGGGCGACTCTGGCCTTGGCGGCGGCGCTGCTGTTGCCGTGGTCGCTGCGCCGCGCGTAACAGGACTTGAGCGTTTCCCGTCGAGCGGCCCCACCTTCACCGCGGCCCTGGCGCATTACCGATAACTCGCACCCTGGCACAGATCGCCGCCCCGGATTCCCCGGGGGCCTGATCAACCCCCGGCCTGGGCGAACGCGGCCTCGAGGATGCCCAACAGTTCCCGGATTACTCGATCAACCGACAGCCAGTCCATGGCCACGGGGCGGGCGGGGGCGATGACACGGACGCCGGGGCCGACCGGCGACCACACCTGTGCAGGGCTGGGCCCGAACAGGGCCAGCGTGGGCAGACCCAGTTGGGCGGCCAGGTGGGTGGGGCCCGAATCATTGCCGACATACACCCGCGCCTGGGTCAGCACGTCGTACAGTTCATCCAGTGTTCCCAGTACGCGTGCGCCATAAACCCCCTGCCAGAGTTTCCGTGCTTCTGGGGGCCAGCGTTCGAGTTCAGCTTCCCCCAGCACGGGCAACACGGGTAATTCCGGCTGCCGCTTCCGCAGATCGTCGATCAAAGCGGCGAAGCGCTCGGGGGGCCAGCACTTATGCCGTCCTCCAGAGCCGGGGTGCACCACCAGGGCGCCACGCGGATTGCTGCGCCGACTCGGCGGTCGGGGGGCAAGATCCCAGCCCTGTTGTCGCAACTGGGCAAGATGCCAGGCTCCGATGTGTCCCGACCAGTCCTCAGGCGGCCGGGGCTGGACATGATGCACGCTGGCGTTGGGGGCCAATCGCTCGATATTGCGTCCGACAACGTCAGTATCGCTGCCTACAAAATCGATCACCCTTTCAGTCGTCCCCAGCACCGCCGCAAGCTGACTCTCCGCATGCTCATCCCTCATCTCGCCAAACAGCGACGTCCAGGGCGACAGGCCGATGTCGCGGGCGACGATCTGGGGAAACAGCCGCTGCGCAAGGCGGCCTTTCTGGCCTGCGGCCACCACTTCTGTCCTGCCGGAGGCCAGGGACAGTGCCCGCACAATCGGAAGCGTGAGGACCCAGTCCCCCAAGGCGCCTTGATGAAGGATGACGTTGCGGGCCAATGAACTCATTTCCTTCCAACAAGGCACGGCGCGGCCGAAGATGGCACGCGGCGTCCTTGGCTCCAGACATCCCTTCGGCCTAGGATTTGCGCCAGGTTGCCGGCTAACCCCGAAACCGCTCTGGGAGGCTTCATGCACATTCAACCCTACCTCTTTTTCGATGGCCAGTGCGAAGAGGCCCTGGAATTCTACGGCCGGGCTCTGGGCGCTCGCCTCAACATGAAGATGCGTTTCAGCGAGTGTCCCGATCCGCATCCGGCGGGCACGATCCCGCCGGGGGCCGGCAACAAGATTATGCACGCGAGCCTGCAGATCGGTGACACCGATGTCATGCTCTCCGACGGCCGCTGCACCGGCCAGCCCGTTTTCCAGGGCATGGGCCTGACCTTGAATGTGGCCGGCATCGCGGAAGCGGATCGCGTCTTCACGGCTCTGGCCGAGGGGGGGAAGGTCCACATGCCCTTGGGCCAGACTTTCTTCTCGCCGCGGTTCGGCATGGTCCAAGATCGCTTCGGGGTTCTCTGGCTGATTCTGGCGGCCCAGCCAAGCGCTGGTCAGATTTAGATAGCCGTAAGGAACCAAGTGGTTTACCATCGACGAGCCCCGCCCGCCCATCAGCGGGATTGCCTGGGCCGCGCTAACCGCTCTGCGGGCCATCTTATCGGTCTCACCATCAAATAGGCCATCGGCTGTTTCTCCTCTGATTCGCATCCTCATCATGAGGCCCGCCTCTGGAAATCCCCGACCCATTGCGTCTGGCCGCTGGCATTTCCCGGACGCCAACGTACAATTACCTGTCCATGTAGGACTGGGCCTCTTAGGAGGAGGCACCTTTGCTCAAGCAGCCGTTCGGTTGCGTCGATGGTTATAGGGAGTGGGCTGGCTTTTTCGGGACCCACCCCACAGCGCCGGAGAGCGAGGGGCGATGGCTCAATCATCCGTGAAGACCGCGCTCGAATTGTACCTGCGTCAGATTGACGAGGTTCCCCTGTTGACCGCTGAACAGGAGAAGGAACTGTGCTGGCGCATCATCCACGAGAACTGCCCGCGGGCCCGCGAGCAGATGATCCGCTCCAACCTGCGTCTGGTGGTGAACATCGCCAAGCGCTACGCCAACCGGGGGCTGCCCCTGATCGACCTGATCGAGGAGGGCAACCTGGGCCTCTTGCGGGCGGTGGAAGCCTTCGATCCCGAGCAGGGGGCCCGTTTCTCCACCTACGCCTCCTGGTGGATCAAGCAGTCCATCAAGCGGGCCCTGATCAATGCCGTCCAGCCCGTGCACATTCCCGCCTACATGGTGGAACTGATCTCCCGTTGGAAGCGCGCTTACCAGGAATTGCAGGACCGTCTGGGCCGGACCCCGACCACCCAGGAACTGGCCGAAGTCATGGAGGTTCCCGCCCGCAAGGTCCGCATCATCAAGAAGGCCGTCAAGGCCTTCCAGCGCCCCGCCCAGTACAGCCCCATCGATGAAGACGGCTCGGACTTCATGGAGATGCTTACCGATCATCGGCATCCCCGACCGGAAGAGCAGGTGCTCAGCCACGATGATGTCTCCACCATCCGCCGCCTGCTGGAGGCCATCGATGAACGCGAGGCCATGATCTTGCGCCTGCGTTTCGGGCTCGATGGCAACGAGCCCCTGACCCTGAAGGAAGTCGGGGAGAAGATCGGTCTGACCCGCGAACGCGTGCGGCAGATTGAGATCGATACCCTGCGCCGCCTCAACGACTGCCTGGCCAGCGAGAACCCGCTGGAGCACCTGTCCCTGGCCCGCCGCCGCCGGCGCCGCCGCGGGCCCAAACCCTCCCCGCCCCGGGCCGGCTTGGCCGAGGCCGAAATCGGCAGCGAGCCGGCCGCCGGCTCCGCGGCCGCCTGAGGCGGATGCCTTCTTTCGGTCTTGGATTCCGTTTGGATTTCTCGGCCGCGCTATCGGGCGCTTCGGCGGGCCGCGACCGTCAGGTGCCGTGACCTGGGTTGACTTGGCGGCGGACCGCGCTGTGCGGCCGCGCCCATGTGCTTTTGCTGACCCGCATAGTCATTCCGGAGGGGCTTGCACAAATCTTATAACAGGCCCTTGACATCTTTATATTGGGGGGGGGTAATATGTGGGTCATTCGGCGGGGGGAAGCTCGTTCCGGCCGGGGAAGGACTGGGGTATGTTCTGTGGGCCGTGGGCAATTCGGGGCCGGGGCACACAACCCACTTTCGGCCGGGCCGGACCAGGGGCGGCGATCCTGTTGTTGGTTTTCGGGATGCTCCTGGCCGGTGACGGCCCGGCCGCGCGGGGTGTAAATTCCAGCGATGGGCCACGCCTTGGTGGCCCAGGCGCCGGTGGGACAGGCGCCCCGCCTGTCATTCTTACCTGGGATGCCCACCACCAAGGCGAATTCCTCGTTTCCCTTTGCACCGATCTTGAAGGCCGCCTCTGGGTCGGCACCGAAGACCGCGGCCTGTGGCTGTGGGACCCCCGGAAAGCAACTCCCCGGAAAGCAGCCCCCCGGCAGGCCGACCCGCCGGTTGAACCACGAAGTCCCGCCCGCCCTCAGATAAACACGGACCGTGGCGGGCACCAAAACACGAAGAACAGCCCGGCCCAGGTGGTAGGGTGGGTCAAGCGCAGCGGACCCACCTCTGGCCTCCATCCGGGCGAGGCCGCAACGGAAGCCAAACCAGGACAGCGCAAGAGCATCTTCGACTTCGGCCAGGATGCCCCCAACAAACCCGCGCCGGCTCAGAAAGTAGGTTCGGCCCCGGCCGAACGTCTTGACAACGAGCCGCGCCCGTCAGGAAGCGGTCTTCACGCCGGCTCGCCGACGCCCCAGCCGGTAGGGCGGGTTAAGCCCAGCGGACCCGCCTCTTTGCCCGGCTGGACGCATTTCACCCGCGCCAATACAGGTGGCCAACCCGAACCCCTGGGCCCCGTGCTCTCCACCGGCACCCCGGCCGAATTCGCCCTGGGCGATGATGACATCTACGCCCTGGCCTGCGACAAACTCGGCCGAATCTGGGTGGGGAACCTCAACCACGGCGTGTCGGTCTACGATGGCCACGCCCCCACGGCGGCCGAAGTGGATGCGAAAGGCAATTTCCGTGGGCGGGGGTGGAGAAATTACGGCTCTTCGGGAGAATCTGTGGGTGAATTTTGAGGGCTGAGTGAAGAGCGCTCCACGGCCGCGGGGCCGCCCCGCGGAAGGGCTGGGGCCTGAAGACAAGA
>JAJXSS010000298.1 GCA_021784455.1 Planctomycetota bacterium | reverse complement strand
GGGGTTATACGAGACGCGCCCTCCGAAACGGCTGTGTCTACTTCCCGCTGCTGCTTACCAGGGCCTGATCCGCCACCAGCGTCAGGGGCACCGATGCCTCATCCACGCTGCCCCCGTGCACATCACTGACGCGCACCTTGAGCATGTACTTGCCCACACCCAGGCGGGCCGGCAGGTCGATCAACTGCACCACGAAGAAATCGTGGCGCCGGTTGCGGCTTTCATCGACGATATCCACGGGCGTCTGCCGCCAGACCTCCGTGCCATCGGCGGCCGTATAGAGCGTGACCTGTTGGCGAAGCTTCACCTGGTAGGTGCCCGGCGCGGCACCGGGGGCGTTGTGCACGGCCGTGAAGTGGGCCAGCTCGACGTAGACGATCATGCGCTGGTCGCGGCCGGCCAGAAACGTATTGGAGGGGAAGGTGTCGTAGACCCCAAACCCGCGCACCCGCCGGCAGAGTTGAACGGTGCGGATGGCCAGAGGCTTGTCTGCTGCAGGGGCACTGTCATCCCGGGCGACCAGGCGGTCGAACGTGCCGGCGTCGATCTTCGCGCCCGAACGGACCAGTTGGCGGCCCAATTCCTGGATCAACTGCTGATAGCGCAGGACCGCATCACGCTGCCCCGGCGTCAGCCCGGCCAGATCGCCGGCGGTAAGCTGGCGTGTGGGATCAGCCAGGCTCAGCCCGGCCGCGGCCAGCGCCCGCTGCATAGGCGGATCGGACGCCGAACTTAGAACCCGGCGCAATTCGGTTACCAGGGCATCGCGGCTGAGCGCTGCTGGCGCGGGCTGCGTGGCCGGGGCCGGCGGGGCAGCCCTCACGGCCGGAGAGGGGGCGGGGGTCGGCGCTGCCGGCGACACGATGCGGGTATCGAGCCAGTGAATGGTGGCCGGAGCACCGGAGCCGGCATCCTGATTCGGCGTGGCGGTATCAGCCGCGTTCGCGGCACCGGCCGATGCCTGGGCCGCCCGCTTCATAGCCTGTTGGATCTGCTCGGCGTAATCCTGGGCGGACTGGGCGGCGGCGCCCGGGGTCTGGGCATCTGCTGCCTCGCCCGCAGCAGGACGAGATGTAGCGGCCGGTGGGGAGGTGGATCGCCTGGCCATGAACGAACCGGTACTGCAACCGACCAGAGCGCAGGCCAGGAGCCCCAGGGGGAAACCGGTCAGTTGCCACAAAACATTCCGCCGCATGACGCCTCCTGCGTCGAACCGCCCCTGTCGCAGGGGCGAAGAGCCCATCCTGGGCCCTAGGTCGCGCGAATGTCTGCCACCATGCAAGTTCGGCCGCGGCCGGACAATTCGCACGTTCGGGCAGGCCGAAGTCTACTGTAGTTCATCGGCCATAAGGGCACAAAAGCCTTCGAGATTCCGCAGGGCGTCCCCCAGGCTGCTGCGGTTGCGCAGGTCCAGTTCCATGATGCGATCGAACCAGCGGCGGGCCAAGGCGCCGGGAACCTTGTGGGCCGCGGCCAGGATCGCCTCCCGGGCCGGTCCCCATAGCCCCAGACTGCGGGCAATCTGGCCGTCATTGGCCCCGCGCTGCCGCAGAATCGCGGCGTAGCAGAGCTTGCGCATCAGGTCGGCAATGGCATAGTACACCGGCACTTCATCATTGCCCGCCAGGTCCACCAGTTCGTGCACCTTTTCCAGCATCTGCCGGCCAACCCCGGAATTCATGTCCTGGCCACCCTGCTCGATGGCCGCCAGCACGGCCGCCTGCATGGCCCAGGCTTTCTCATCGCTGCCGCGGCCCACGGCCTGTTCGATCATCGGCGTGGTAATGGGCTCCTCATCGCCGGCCATCACCGCCAGTTTGCCCAGTTCCGAATCCAGACGCATCAGGTCGGCACCCAGGCGCTCGACCATCAGGGCGGCGGCTTCCGGCGCCAGCCTGCGCTGATAGGTGCCCGTGGCGCGGCGGGCCAGCCAACTTGTGGCCTGGGTGCGGGTCATGGGCTCGCAGCGGATCACCCCCCCCCCACCCGCCATGGCCTTTTCCAGACGCGGGAAATTGAACCCGACCGAGCGCAGCACCAGAACCGCCTGATCCACCGGGGCCTGGGCATAGCGTTCCAGGGCCAGGCGGCTGGCTTCGTTGCGCAGAAACGCCTCGGCATCGTCCACGACCACCATCTTGAACGGCTGCAGGAGTGAGTAGGTGCGGACTTCGTCCAGCACATCCGCCAAGGTGGCGGCGGGTCCGCTGAAATAACTCGTGTCGAAATCCCCGTGCGCGGCCTTCAGGGCGGCCCGGAGATTATCCAGCGCCTCGCGTTTAAGCATTTCCTCCGGACCGACCAGGGCACAGAACCGGGTGGCGGCCGAAAGTGAGGCGGGATCGATCTTGGGGACGCTGCGTTTGGCCATGGTGTGGCCGGTGATTTTACGAAAGTGCGCGGGGATTCGCATCCGGCAGGTTCGGCTGGGGCCCAACCTGAGAAGACGCCGCCCCATCTGGCGGCCGGTCATCGGCCATGATCCGCCCATCCTCCATGGTGATGATGCGCCGCGCACGCCGGGCAAACGCCGGGTCATGGGTCACCATCACAATCGTCTGCCCGGCGGCGGCCAATTCGTGGAAGACCTCGGCCACACGCTCGGAGTTGTGTTTATCCAAGTTGCCCGTGGGCTCGTCGGCGAGGATGACCGCCGGCTCGTTGGCCAGGGCGCGGGCGATGGCCACCCGCTGCTGCTCCCCCCCGGAAAGCCGGTTGGCCCGGCGTTTGAGTTTGCCCCCCAGTTGCAGACGGTCCAGCAGGTGGGCCGCCCGGTCCAGCGCCTCGGAACGCGACACGTGCCCGCGCTTGAGCATGGGCAGGGCCACGTTTTCCTGGGCCGTGAACTCCTTGAGCAGGTAGTGAAACTGGAACACGAACCCGATGCGGGCGTTACGCAGCAGGGCCAGTTCGACATCGTCCAGTTCCGTCGTGTCCCGGCCGTCGATGAACACCCTGCTGGGCGGATCAAACGGGACGTACCGATCGTTGGGGTCATAATCGCCCTGGGACGGCCGGTCCAGCCCGCCCAAGAGGTACAGCAAGGTGGACTTGCCCGAGCCCGAGGCCCCCACGATCGCCACGTAGGAGTGCGGTTCGATGGCCAGTTCCACCCCGTGCAGGATGTGGGAAGCGGCATCGCCGGTACCCAGGATGCGATGCAGGTTGCGGGCGCGCAGAATGGGCGTGGTGGCGGCGGCGGTCGACGTTGTCCGGGCCCGTGTGGCCATAGTCAGTGAGCCCCGCGAATCACAGCCACCGGGTCGTACCTGGCCGCACGCCGGGCCGGGTAGGCCGAGGCCAGCAGCACCACCACCACCGACGCCACGAAGGCGGTGAGATACATGCCCCGGGATTCGCTCATCAAGAGGCCTTCGGCCTTAACCAGCCCTTCCATCGGGATGCGCAGCCGGCGCAGGCCTTCGATCATCAGCTTGCCCAGCACCAACCCCAGGCAGGCCCCGGCCAGCCCGATGGCCAGCCCCTGGATCACGAAGATCAGGGTGATGTCTCTGCGCGAAAATCCGTAACTGCGCAGGATGGCAATGTCGTTGATGCGCTCGAGCACCGCCATGATCAGGATGTTGAGCACCCCGAACGCCGCCACCACCAGGATCGCCCCGGTGATGATGTAGGTAATCAGGTCCTGGATGGCGAAGATCTTCAGGAAGTTCTCGTTGGTCTCCTGCCATGATTCCGTCTTATAGCCGCCGATGGCCTCGATCTGGGCCGCATAGGCCCGGGCCTGCACATAGTCGTCCGTGCGCACGGTGATGCGGTTGACGATGTTTTTCTTGTCCAGCAGGGTCTGGGCATCATTGAGCAGCATGTAGATGCGTGAATAATCCACGGGCACCACGCCGGTCTGAAAGATGCCCACCACCCGGGCATGAGCCCGCCCGCCGGGCGTACCATCCAGTTTGCTGGCCACCAGGCTGATGGCATCGCCCACGTGGGCCCCCAGGGTCAGGGCCACGCCCTGGCCCAGCACCACCCCGTCGGCCGTGCTGCGCAGGCGGGTGAAGCTTCCCTCCACCAGCTTTTCGCCGATGGTGGTCACCCGTTCCTGCTGCTGCGGCTCCACGCCGATCACCTCGATGGGAAAGGTCTTGGTGCCGTAGGTCGCGATCACCGAGCCGGTGACTTCCGGGGCCGCCGCCACGACGTAGGGCAGGGCCCGGATCTTGGCCAGAAGGCCCACGGGATGGCGGATCTGCTTGACCTGTTCGCGCGGCTTGGGGCGCTCGAGCACCAGGACGGCGTGAGGATCGGGATAGGCCCGCTCCAGGATGGGCGTCTGACGCTCGCGCGGCTCATCGTCCACCACCACGTGCCCGTTGGATTCCACCGTTTCAATGATGAACTTGTTCCGAAACCCCTGCATCATGGCGAACATCGCCAGGAACATCATCACGCTGATCGTGACGCCGGCCACACACACCAGCGTTTGACGCTTGTGGGCCAACAGGTATCGCATGGAGATGTGCCAGAGCATGGGAAGAGTTTTCGATTGGGGATTTTGAATTTTCGATTTCAGATTGCCGCCGCTGATGGTCGGGCCGTTCATTTGAACTTCTGCACGGTTTCGGGGGCGGGTTTGTTCAGGCCGGCGGCGGTGTCGGGGTCGAGGTAGCGGGTGGTCACGCGCTGGCCGGCCTCAAGGCCCTGCACGGGGCTGACGACCACCCGGGCCCCCGCCGGCAGACCGCTGATAATCTGCGTGCGGGTGATGCTGCGCAGCCCCACGGTCACGGGGCAGGCCTGCAGCCGGCCGTCACGCACGATCCAGACAGTGCCCGCCGCCTGCGGCGTCGGCCGGTCGCCGCCGGGGGCCGGGGTCGTGGACACCAGATCGGCGGCCGGGGCGTGCAGCCTCCCGGTCATGCGCACGGCCTGCGTAGGCAGCACTATGGCCTTGGCTTGGCGGGCCACCTCAAAGGCCAGTTCCCCCGTCATCCCGGCCGAAAAACCCGCATCCACCGGCCGCACCGCTACATCCACCTCAAAGGTGCGCCGGTCCGCGTCGGCCATGGGGTAGATGCGTTCCACCTTCCCGTGGAACACCCGCCCCTCGTAGGCATACAGCGTCATCGTGACATCCTGACCCAGCCACAACTCAGTCTTGTTTTCCTCGTCCACGTTGGCCCGCATGACCAACCTGGCCGGCCGCACATCGGCGATCGTCATCAAGAGCTCATTGACCCGCACGTGGGTGCCCAGCGTCACCGGCCAATCCAGCACCACCCCGTCGATGGGCGCTTTGACCGTCTGCTGGTCCAGATTCCACTGGGCGATCCCCAGGGCCGCCTGGGCCACGGCCACGTCACGCTCGAGTTCCGCCTGACGGGTGGCCCGCTGGGCCTTGAGCGAAGCCACCTGTTTCCAGAAATCCTGGACGCGTTCGGCCGCCCGGTCGAAATCCGCCTCCGAGGCGGCCTGGCGGTTCAGCAGGTCCGTGACCCGTTTGTAGTCGCGGTTGGCAATGTCGAGTTGCTCCTGGCTGGCCCGAATCTCATCATCAAACTGGCGCAGCGTGGGCGAAGTGGCGGGGTCGGCCAGCTTCTTCTTGAGTTGCAGATCGGCCAGGGCCTGCTCGTACTGCAATTGGTACTCGCGGACGCGGATGAAAGCGACCGGCTGCCCCTGGTGGACCAGCGTTCCCTTATCCACGGCGGCCAGGCGCGTGGCCGCCCAGCGGGGGGCATCCGCCAGGGGGGCTACAAAGCCGTCCACGCTGCTGCGCACCGGGTACTCGTGGTCGGGCAGAAGCGTGCCGGTGGCGTAAAAAGCCTGAACCACCGGCCCTTCGACCAACTCCGTCACCAGCAGCGCCGGCGCCACCAGCCGCGGATAGGCGAACCAGCTTCCGCCCGCAGCCAGCACCACGGCCAGAACGATCAGGAGCGACCGACCCAGTGCCCGCCACGCACGACGACTCATGATCGCATCATCATACGCCGCCGCCCGCCCCGTAGCTCATGGCTTCATCAAAGAGCGCCTCCAGGCTCGCGATGGGCGTATCCGGGGTGGCGCCATTGCCCAGGGTGAACATGAAGC
>JAJXSS010000297.1 GCA_021784455.1 Planctomycetota bacterium | reverse complement strand
GGTGGCCGGCGAGATCAACGAGCTGGGCCACCACACGCCCATCCGCGCCACGTGCATCATCGGCGGCGAATCCATGCGGGCCCAGGCCAATTCGCTCAAGAAGGGCGGGCACATCATCGTGGGCACCCCCGGCCGGGTGATGGACATGAAGGACCGCGGCGAGATCCGCTACGATCACGTCCGCTTCATCGTTCTGGATGAAGTGGACCGGATGCTGGACATCGGCTTCCGCGACGACATCCGCCGCATTCTGGGCCAGGTCAAGGGCGATCACCAGACCGTGCTGGTTTCGGCCACCCTCAGCCCGGAGATCGAGTATCTGGCCCGCAAATTCCTCAAGCCCGATGTCGAGAAAATCGTCACCGTGGCGGGGGCTCTGACCGTTTCCCTGGTGGACCAGAAATACCTGCCCGTAGAGCCCTGGGACAAGAAGCAACTGCTCGTCCACCTGCTGACCCACAAAGCCCCGGATGTCACGCTGGTCTTCTGCCGCACCAAGGAGACGGTGCATCGGGTGACCCAGTACCTCAAGGACAAGAACATCAACGCCCGGGAGATCCACGGCGACCTGCCCCAGGCCCGCCGCAACAAGGTGATGGAGTCGCTGCGCCAGGGCTCGCTGGATGTGCTGGTGGCCTCGGATCTGGCCGCCCGGGGCCTGGATGTGGAAGGCATTACCCACGTCATCAACTACGACCTGCCGGAAGACCCGGAGATCTACGTGCACCGCATCGGGCGCACGGCCCGGGCCGGCAAACGCGGCTTTGCCTGGGCCTTCGTGACCTCCGAGCAGGGCCAGCTCCTGACCGAGATCGAAAAGCTCACCGGAGTGGAAATCCTCAAACTGGAATACCCCGATTTCGTGCCCGGGCCGGTGCCGGCGGATGTGCGCGAGCGTCGGCAACGGGACACGAAGCGGCCGGATCCGGTCAAGACCCTTACCAGCCGGGCCGCCATCGCCGCGCCGGAGGATATCTCCCAGGACAAGCTCAAGCAGATGTTCCCCTCGGGGGTGATTCCCAAAAACCTGCCCAAGCCCACGCTGGGCCGACGCTTCCGGACCCGCGGGCGCTGAACCGCGTTCATGCGATGGGTTGGGCCCGCATGCCTGGGGTTCCACCGCTGCGGTGCGCCTCGGGGTCAGCCTGAACCTGTCTCTGCCGTGTCGGTCTGACCGATCAACCGGGGCCCCGGATCCCCGGTCAACTATTTTGTGTTATGGGAACCATCCGCGGGCCGATAAGTAGACGAGCCGATCGCTCCTGCCTCGGTCGGGCCGCGCGGTCCGTGCCGATTTTCAATATGCCCGCAGGAGCGAGGGAGAGCCGCCATGGAAACCGCCTCTTCATCGCCCACTGTCAAACCCGCCCCCCAAGTCAATATGGTCACCAGCCGCAACCCCAAGATCCTGATGATTGCGGGGCTGGGAGTCTTGATCCTGGTGCTGATTGCCATTGTGGGCATCATTTCCGGGGCCCACCGGCACCGGGCCGCTGCGCCGGATCAAGCCCCTGACGCGCTCGCCGCCGGGGCGACGGCCTCCCCCGGAGGGCCGGCCGCGGGAAGCGCGGTGAATGATGGCTCTGTCAGCGGCATGGGTACGCCCACTGCCGTGGCTGCCGGCGGGGCGACTTCCGTGGCGGGCCTGCCGGTCCCGCCCCCGGCCGGGACCTCGGCCGCCGGCTTACCCGGTCCGAATACCCCGGCGGGCAGCAGCCTGGCCAGCGGGCCCTCGCCCGTCATCCCCGGCAGTGGGACGGATATGTCCGATCGTGGTCTGATGGACGGCACCTCGGCCACGGCCGGGGCCAACACCCCGGCGGGCAGCACGATCATCGGCGCCATCGGGCCCAATACCCCCGCAGCCCCGGCCACCGGTGGTGCAGCAGGCAGCAGCACGGAGGGGGCTTCCACCCCCACTTCGCGCCATGAAACCGCGGTCGCGGCCGGTGGACCGGCCCGGGCCTACACGGTGCAGGCCTCCGACACCCTGTGGAAGATCGCCCAGAAGGTCTACGGCAACGGCGCCAAGTGGCACCTGATCGTCAAGGCCAATCCCGGCCTGACCCCCGCCCGGCTGCGGACGGGAATGAAGATCAAGCTGCCCGAGGGCGCCGCCAGCGGCTCAGCCCTGGCCCAGGCCTCCGGCCACGGCACCCATGCGACGGCGATGGCACGCAAGACCATCACAGTCCGACAAGGCGATACCCTCTACGCCATCTCCCGCCGAGCCTATGGGAATGGGGAATATTGGGATGTGATCTACAGGGCCAATAAGAGCAAATTGTCCGACCCTCACAACATCCCCGCCGGTATGACACTCATCATCCCCGCTCGCAACGGGTAGCCCCCGGAATCCGCCCCCGGAATCCGCCCCCGGAATCCGCTCCTGCAACCCGGCAAGTACAGTCTCAGCCCCTCCCAAGCCCCCGGTCACCCCGGGGGCTTTTTTTGCAGGGGGGGCACGTGCAGCGGCCCACCTCTCTTGTCCGCCCATCGCCAACCTTCCGCCGCCAGTGTCCCGGCCGGCGGTGTCCGCAGATGCGAGTACCGGCCCGGGACTCAGCATCCCCTGCCGATGCGACTCCTGGGGTGACGGTCCCGCCTGCGGCGTGATTCACCATGCCGGCGGTTGCCACTGCTCGATGTTGAAGGCATCCTGTAGGGGCAGCGCCCAGGGTAGGAGATGAATCCTATGGAACCTTCCCGTCCAGCATGTGCCTACCTGCAGAATGTGATCGGCAAGCTTCAGGCTGTGGAAGACCGCCAGGCCCCGGCCCTGGCCCGGGCCGGGGCGATGATCGCCGATGCCTACCAGCAGGACCGCCTGGTACACGTTTACGGCGGCGGGGGCCACACCGTCATGATGGTCTGCGAAATGTTCTTCCGGGCTGGCGGCCTGGCCAACATCAATCCGATCTTCGGCCACGACATCTCCCCCTTATGCCAGGCCCTTAAGTACCTGGAAATCGAACGCACCACCGGCTACGGCGCCTGCCTGATCCGCTATTACGGTCTGGCCAAGGATGACCTGCTCATCATCTTTCACAACATCGGCTACAACCCCACGACCATCGACGCCGCCGAGGAGGCCAAGCGCCGCGGAGCGAAGATCATCGCCGTCTCCTCTCACCATTGGCGCGACCAACTGCCGCGCGACCACGCCATCCGCCATCCCAGCAAGAAGCACCTGTTCGAGTACGCCGATCTGTGCATCGATGATGAAAACCCCTTCGGCGATGCTGATTTCCACGTTCCGGGTCTGGAGGTGCCCGTGGCCCCTACCTCGACCATCGTGGATGCCTATCTGGCCCACCGCATGGTCATCGAGGCGGTGGCCGAGATGCACCGGCGCGGCCTGGAGCCGCCGGTCTTCCGCAGCGCCAATGTGCCGGGCGGGGATGATTTCAACGCGGCGCTCCTGGCCCGCTATCGTCATCGCGTGAAAGATCTTTGAGCACCGTCCCTTCGCCCGAGGGGGACTGAACCCCTTACTGAGCCCACCGCCCCATGAAGCGAAAACCCGTGTCCCGTTTTTCCCCGTCCTTGACCTACCTCGCCCAGGTCGGCGCCCGCCTCGCCGCCGTGCGCCGGGCCCTTCCTGCTCTATCCGAAATGGGCGAACGCATGGCGGGGCATCTGCTGGCCGGCGGCAACATCTTTACCCCGCCCCTGACCTCTTGGTTCCCCAGTGAATTCTGTGGCCGCTCCGGCGGCCTGATGGGTGTGCGCGGCGCCGCTTACCGTCCGCGCAACCGCAACGATGTGGCTTTCTTCGCCCTTCCCGATCCGCGTTTCTGGAAACCCCGGGAGGATGAAACCCTGCGTCAACTGCTGGCCTCCCCGGCCCGGTTGTTTGTGGTGGGGTCGCCCGGGGAATGGCCACAGCACTGGCGGCGGCGCGTGGCCGGTTTCACCGGCGGCGCATCCGTGGAGCAGGGGGCCTACGCCCTGGCAAATCTTCGCCCCCTGGTCTCCCTGCGATCCTTCGAGCAGTTCGTCCGTCTGTGGATCGTCACCGGCGAGTTGATCGCGGCCTGCATCCGCGCCGGCCGGATGCCCATCCTTTGGATGAGCGTCTGGCTGGAAGGCGCCATGGTGCGCAACGCCAGCTTCTGTGACCAGGACAATCTGCGCGAGCCCTGGCTGACGCCGCTTTTTCACCAGCGCCGCTATATCCCGCCCCTGGCTCCCGGGGATGCCGGCCGGGCCTTTCTGGCGGAGTTGGCCATGATTCACGGCCGTCTGGTCCGCCAGGCCTCAGGCCTGGCCCAGGCCGGCCAATGGATGGCCCAGGCCCACCACAGCGGCGCCCATATCCACGCCGTGGCCGTGGGCCATTCCTTCCCGGCCATCCTGGAACTCCAGCACATCCCGGACTATCCCATCCAGTGGGGGAAGTCCGTCAGCGACCTGCGCCTGGCCGTGCCCGCGGCCGTCCGCCGGCACGATGTGGCCTTGCATCTGGGCTACGCTCCGGTGGATGTGGCGGATGTGGCCGCGATTCTGCGGCGCGGTGTGAAATTCATCTATACCACCCCCTACGGCCGCCCCGCTACCCTGGCCGATCACCCCGGCCTGCTGTGGCTGGATCTGCCCTGGCGCCCAACCGATGCCACCGTGGACATACCCGGCTATGGCGTGCGCATGTTGCCCATGAGTTCCAGTGCCCAGGCCATGTGCTACCACGCCCTCCTTGCTGAATTTGCCCAGCGCATGGGCTGGCACTGACCAAACTATCCAGCGGCCTGGTCCCCATATGATTGGCGGACCCGGGCCGGCCAGGGCAGCGGGGCGGGCAAGAAACTGCTGGGCCGGGGCCGGGCCTGCGGTGCCTCAGTCCGTCACCACCTCGATGATCTCCTGGGCTTCGGCGATCCGGGTCAGCAGGGCGGGGGGCGGGGGCTGGTCCACGGTGATCGAGCAGGAGGCCGCCTCGTGGTGCTCGAAGATCAGGTTTTGCATTTCCTCGATGTTGATGCCCGCATCGCGCAGCAGGTCGAGCACCCGGGCCAGGACGCCCACCCGGTTGTAATGGCGGATCACGAGGGTCGCGCCCGCCCCCTTCCGGGTGCGGACATTCACCACGTTGGGCGGCGAGCCCGAGGTGATGAACACCTGGACCACCCGCAGCGTCTCGGCGGCGATGGCCTCCTCGGCCTGCGCGGTGGAGGCTCCGATGTGGGGCGTGGCGACCACCTTGGCGGCCAGGGCGGTCTGGTCAAAGGGGGCGGTGCCGGCGCCGGGTTCGTTGTCGAACACATCCAGGCCGGCCTTGATGCCCTTGTGCTCGATGGCATGAAGCAGGGCCTCGTGGTCAACCAGGTCCCCCCGGGAGGTGTTGATGAAGATGGCGCCCTCTTTCATGGCCGCAAAAAAGGCCGCATCGATCAGGCGTTTGGTTTGCGGCGTGGCGGCCAGATGGATGCTGACGGCGTCGGCCTGGCGGGCCACTTCCAGCGGTGAGGCGGCGTAACCGACATCCAGGGCATCCGCCCTATCCGGGGTCAGGCTGCGCGACCAGGCCAGGAGGTGCATGTCCAGGGCCTGGGCCCGGCGGGCGGTGGCCAGGCCGATCGCCCCCAGGCCGATGATGCCCAGGGTGCGTCCCTTGAGGCCCGAACCCTGGCCGAATTTCTTCTTTTCCCACGAGCCCTGGCGCAGGGCTTGGGTGGCATCGGCGATGCCGCGGTCGCAGGCGATGAGCAGGCCGATGGTCAGCTCGGCCACGGCATCGGTGTTCATGCCGGGGCAGTTGGCCACATAGGTGCCGCTGCGCGAGGCGGCATCCAGGTCGATGGTGTTGACGCCCGCCCCGGCCCGGACGATGAGGCTGAGGTTGCGGCCGGCGGCGATGGTCTGGGCGGTCACCTTCTTGGAGCGGACGATCAGGATCTTGGCATCGCCGATCAGTCCCGGCAACTCCTGGGGCGTAACGTCCGGCCGGGAAACCACCTCGGCCCCCAGGGAGGTCAGGTCGGTGATCAGCTTCGGAGACACCTGGTCCGCAATCAGAATCTTCATGTGCATGGGCAGCCACTCCTCAACCATTTTCGGGCATGTCCGG
>JAJXSS010000296.1 GCA_021784455.1 Planctomycetota bacterium | reverse complement strand
ATCTTGCGCCCGCCTCCCGCCCTGACTCGCCCCTAGCCTTCCAGCCTCCCCGCCCGACTTACCATTCGTCAGCCCTGCTTTTCGCGCCACCCGAATCCCAAGCCTGTGAAACTGTGATAGGATAGACGGGAACCGGAAGTCAGGGGTAGGCGTATCAGGGGGGTCAGCACCGAGGGGGGCGTTCCGTTCCGGGATCGATCAAAGCAGGGTGTGTCAAGGGCGGACAGGGGAAGGGCTCCGCATGCTGCAGCGCCATGAGCCAAGCCGCCGCAGGGTGCCCGGTCTGAAGGACCAGGGCCGGATGTGGCATGCCCCGATCGTGCTGGGTCTTGTCGCAGGCCTGCTGCTGTTGTCGCAGCCACGGGTGGCCCGGGCCCAGAGCGGGGATTTCATGGGGCCGCGGCCGGAGATGATCACCCCGGAGGCCGAGCGGGCCATTCAGCGGGGACTCAGCTACCTGGCGCATACGCAGAATCGCGACGGCTCGTGGCGTACGGCCGGGGGCTTCGGGACGTTTCCGGTGGCCATGACCTCGCTGGCGGGGCTGGCCCTGATGGCCTCGGGCAGCACGCCGGTCGAAGGGCCGTATGCCGTGCAGGTGCGGCGGGCGGTGGACTACGTGGTTTCGCAGGCGAACCCCAACGGCGTGATTGCGGCGATGGACGAGGAATCGCGGCCCATGCACGGCCACGGCTTCGCCATGCTCTTTCTGGGGCAGGCCTACCCGATGGAGCGGGATGAACTGCGGCGCGAGCACATCCGCCGGGTGCTGCAGAAAGCGGTCGCCCTGACCGGGCGGGCCCAGAGCCGCTACGGGGGCTGGCTGTACACGCCGGATTCCGGGAGTGATGAAGGTTCGGTGACGGTGACGCAGATTCAGGGCCTGCGTTCGGTGCGCAACGCGGGCATCCAGGTGCCGCGCAGCATCATCGAACGGGCCTGCAAGTACATCGAGCTGTCGGCCAACCCGGACGGCGGCATCCGGTACCGGGCCGAAATACAGGGCGAGAGCCGGCCTCCCATCACGGCGGCGGCCGTGGCCACGCTGTACAACGCGGGCGAGTACGACAACCCGGTGGCCAAGCGCTGCCTGGTTTACCTGAAAAACCTGCTGGCCCATGGCAACACGTCCCGGGTCTACATGGGGCACGAGTTTTACGCCCTGTTCTACACGGCCCAGGCGATGTACCTGTCCAGCGAGGCCAACTGGAAGAGTTTTTTCCCCGAGGTGCGGGACAACCTGGTGGCGCGCCAGGCCGGGGATGGGAGTTGGGAGGGCGACGGGGTGGGCAAAACCTACGGCACGGCCATCGCCGTGATGGTCCTGGAACTACCTTACCACTACCTGCCCATCATGCAGCGCTGACCCCCGGCCTGCGGCGCAGCAACGCGTGAACGAATGGACGGCTTTACCCTCGGAGTTCCCCATGGCGGATGAAGTGACCCAGCCGGCGTTTTCCCAGGATGATCTGGCCCTGATTGCGGCGCTCAAGAGCGCCCACGCGCGGGTGCGTAGCGAACTGGGCAAAGTGATCGTGGGCCAGGACGAAGTGATCCGCCAGCTTCTGATCGCCATTTTCTCCCAGGGGCACTGCCTGCTGGAGGGAGTGCCGGGGCTGGCCAAGACGCTGATGGTCAGCACCCTGGCCCGGGCCCTGGAACTGACGTTTGCCCGCATCCAGTTCACGCCGGACCTGATGCCTTCGGACATCACAGGCACGGAAGTGATCCAGGAGGACAAATCCACGGGGCAGCGGCAATTCAAATTCCTGCCCGGGCCGGTGTTTGCCAACGTGATTTTGGCCGACGAGATCAACCGCACGCCGCCCAAGACGCAGGCGGCGCTCTTGGAAGCGATGCAGGAGCGGCAGGTGACCATCGGGGGCCAGCGGCACGTGCTGCCCAAGCCTTTCTTCGTGCTGGCCACGCAGACCCCCACCGCGCAGGAGGGCACCTACCCGCTGCCGGAGGCCCAGCAGGACCGCTTCATGTTCAAGGTGTTCGTGCGCTACCCCGGCTACGAGGAGGAGTACCGCATCGCCGAGAGCACCACGGGCGGGGGGCAGGCCGAGGTGGCGCCGGTGCTGGCGGCGGCCGAGATCCTGAAGCTGCAGGAGATTGTGCGCCGGGTGCCGGCCCCGCCGCACGTGATCCACTACGTCTTGAAGCTGGTGCGGGCCACGCGGGTCCACGAAGAAGGGGCGGCCGCGTTTGTCAACGAATGGGTGAGCTGGGGGGCCGGGCCGCGGGCGGCCCAGTACCTGCTGCTGGGAGCCAAGACGACGGCGGCCCTGGAGGGGCGGGTGTTTGCCACGACGGACGATGTCAAGGCGGTTGCCCACCCCGTGCTGCGGCACCGCATCATCACCAATTTCAATGCGGAAAGTGAAGGCATCACGCCCGACAAGGTGGTGGACAAGCTTCTGGAGACCGTCAACGACAAGGACGCCGGCGCCAGCCTGGCCCCGGAGATTGCCCGCGTCTTGGTGAAATAGGAATGAGCGTTTCGTGTTGCAAGGCGCGGGTTCCGAGTCTCGAGTTGCCGCCGCCCGTGCGGGATACGCGAGCTGGGACCTGAGACGCCCGACCCCCTGCCCCGGACCCTGAATGCCCGCCACCCCAGCGTCATACCTCGATCCCAAGGTGCTGCAGAAGATCAGCCGGATGGACCTGCGCGCCCGCCTGGTGGTGGAGGGGTTCATCACCGGGATGCACCGCTCGCCCTACCACGGATTTGCCGTCGAGTTCGCCAGCCACCGCGAATACGTGCCGGGGGATGAGATCAAGCACATCGACTGGAAGGTGTGGGCCCGCCAGGACCGCCTGTACATCAAGGAATACGAGGAAGAGACCAACCTCAAGTGCACGGTGCTGCTGGATTGCTCGAAGTCCATGGCCTACGGCGGCGGCGGGCACCCCGGCTACGGCGGCGGGCACGCTCCCCGGCACGCCCCCTGGAGCAAGTTTGCCTATGCGGCGACGACGGCGGCGTCGCTGGCGTTTTTGCTGCAACACCAGCAGGACGCGGCGGGTCTGATCGCGTTTGACCGCGGGGTGCGTCTGAAGCTGCCGGCCAGCAGCCATCCGGCGCACTTCAAGCAGCTCCTGCACGAGTTGCAGCACCTGGAGCCGGACCAGGCCAGCGATGTGAGCGGCGTGTTCCACCGCCTGGCCGAGGAAATCACGCAGCGCGGGCTGATCGTGCTGGTCTCGGACCTGTTTGTGGACCTGCCCACGCTGCTGGCCTCCCTGCGGCATTTCCGGCACCGGCGGCACGAGGTGATCGTGTTCCACGTGCTGCACGAGGATGAACTGACGTTTCCGTTCGAGGACAACACCCTGTTCAAGGGTCTGGAACAGCCCGTGGAAGTGCTCAGCGAGCCCCGGGCTTTGCGGCGATCGTACCTGGAGGTGCTGGGGACCTTCTTGGCCCGGGTGCGCAAGACCTGTGCCGACCTGGGCATTGATTACGTGCGCCTGAGCACGGCCGACCCGCTGGATGCCTCCCTGGCGGCCTACCTGGCGTTCCGGATGCGCACGGCCCGGGGGAGGAGAAAATGAAAGCGGAAAGCGGAAAGCGGAAGGCAGAAACCGAAGCGGGGCGGGCGGGTGTCCGCTCACTGGTTCCTGCGTTTTCTGCGGTTCCTGTGGTTTTTCTTAAGGATTGACCTTGTTCGGCTTGTCGTTTCTCAACCCGTGGCTTTTGGGCGGGGCGGCCCTGGTGGGCGTGCCCATCCTGATCCATCTTTTGAACCAGCGCCGGTTCAAGACGATGGACTGGGCGGCGATGGAGTTTCTGCTGGAGGCCGATCGGCGCAATCGCCGGCGGGTGCGTCTGGAACACCTGATTCTGCTGCTCCTGCGCTGTCTGGCGGTGCTGCTGCTGGTGCTGCTGGTGGCCCGGCCGTTTCTAAAGCCCAGCGTGGTGGCGGCGGTGCTGCCTTCGAGCGTGGAGCGGGTGGTGATTCTGGATGACTCGCCCTCGATGGGGGCGGTCAGCGGCAACCAGACGGCGCTGGGGCTGGCGGTGGAGCGTCTGAAAGGCTTCCTGCGCACCCTGGCCCGCGAGCGGTCGTCGGACACGTTTACCCTGATCCTGACCTCGCGCCCCGACCGGCCGCTGTACCGCGGGGAGGTGCTGGGTACGGACCGGGTGGAGCAGATCCTGCGGGGTCTGGAGGCGCTGCGGCCGGCCGACGTGCCGGCGCGGTACGCGGCGGCTTTTGCCGCGGCGGATGACCTGCTGCACGGTCCGGGCCCGGCCCACGCCAACCGCTTGATCTACATCTTGTCCGACCTGCGCCGCTGGGACTGGCTGGGCAGCGCGGGGGCGGCCGAAAGGAGCCCGGCGGCCAATCCGGTGATCGCGGGCCTTCAACGTCTGACCCACGATGCGGGGCGGGTGACGGTGGTGGATGTAGGCCAGCCGGTATCAGGCAACCTGACGCTGGAGGATCTGGCCCCGGTGGAAGGCACGCTGGCCGCGGGGGTGGACACCCACTGGCAGGCCACGGTGCGCAACTATGGCGATACGACGGTGGACGATGCCCAGGTGACGTTCAAGCCGGCCCACGGGCCGGATTTGCGGCGCAGCATCGGCACGCTGGCCCCGGGGCAGCGGGCCACCGTGCCCTTCACGTACGTGTTCAGCGATCCGGGCTGGTACGCGGTGGAAGCGGACCTGGGGCCGGATTCCCTGGCGGCGGACAACGCCCGGTATTTTGCCGCTGACGTGGTGAAGGGCACCTCCGTGCTGCTGGTGGACGGTGATCCGGGCTCGGACCCGACCCGGAACGAGACGTTCTACCTGGAGCACGCCTTGAACCCGCCCGGGAATCTGCGTTCGGGCAACACGGTGGAGGTGGTCACCGAGGGTCAGTTCGAGGGCATGCCGCTGGATTCCTACCAACTGATCGTCATCTGCAACCTCTACCGTCTGTCGGAGGAGCGGTGCCGGGCTTTGCGGGCGTGGACCCAGGCCGGCGGGGGCCTGGTCTTTTTCCTGGGGGACCAGATCGATGCCCAGGCCTACAACGACCAGTTGTTCCAGGGCGGTCGTGGTCTGCTGCCGGTCCAACTGCTGGACATCCGCGGCGACGAACAGAAGCAGCGGTGGGTTAACCCGGCGGTGGCGCCGGGCAACGATCCTTTGACCACGGTCTTCCGCGGGGCGCAGAATCCGTTTACGCGCAGCGTCAAGGTTTTCCGTTACTGGGCCACGGCCCCGGCGCTGGCCGCGGCGGCCACGCAGCCGGCGGCCCCGGGTGCGGCGGGCGGGGCGGCCACGACCCAGCCCCGCTCGGCCCGGGTGCTGGCCAACTGGACGGACACGGACAATTCACCGGCCATCGTGGAGCGGGCTTTCGGGCGGGGTCGCGTGGTGGTGTTTACCACGGCGGCCGATGCGGACTGGTCGAACTGGCCCGGGGATCCCAGCTATGCGGCCACCATGCTGACGCTCAGCCGCACGGTGGCGCGGCGTACGACGGACCAGGGTGCCCTGCGGGTGACCGAGCCGATCCATTACGATCTGGATGCCGCGCGGTACCGGGTGGAAGCGCGCATGGTCGGCCCGGATGGCGAGCCGGCCGCCGTGACGGCCACCGGGGCCCAGACGGCCTCGGGAAGGCAGGGCCGCCTGGCGCTAAGGTATGACGGCACGGAGCGGGCGGGCTTCTATCGCCTGGAATTGACGGCGTACACGGGGGCGAAGGACACCGTTCTCTTTGCCGCCAATGGGGACCCGCGGGAAGGGGATCTGACCCGGGCCGAGGTGGGGGCGCTCCAGAAGGAACTGGGCGATGCGAAAGTGACCTTCACCGATGCGGCGCGCGGGTTGGCGGCGAGCCGGCAGGCGACGCTGGGATCGGAACTGTGGCGGCCGGTGCTCGTGACGGCGGTGATCGTATTGTGTCTGGAGCAGATGCTGGCCTGGGCCTTTGGCCGGCGGCGGTAACCCGGAGCGAGATCAGGAGGCACGCAGCGGCGTGCCGGCAGGACATGCGTAGACGGTGGCACAATCTGATGCTGGTGGCCCTCCTGGCGGGATGGTGCGGGGGGGGCACCGCGCGGGCCCAGG
>JAJXSS010000295.1 GCA_021784455.1 Planctomycetota bacterium | reverse complement strand
CGCTCGCCAAGTGGCGCGACATCGTCCTGGCCACCGCCGACTACATGGCCGACTTCCCCACCCCCGACGCCACGGGCGTCTACCACCTCCAACCCATCATGCCGCCGAGCGAGCAGGGCATCACCCGCGACACGGTGTTCGAGCTCGCCTACTGGCGCTGGGCCCTCGACACCGCCCAGACCTGGCGCCGGCGTCTCGCCTTGCCGCCCGAGCCCCGGTGGGCCCAGGTCCGCAAGCACCTGGCTCCGCTGCCCCAGAGCAACGGCGTCTATGTTCATTCGGTCGAGTGGCTCGACACGTACACCCGGCGCGCCTGGGAGCACCCGGACCCGGTGGGAATGCTGGGCATGCTGCCGCCCACGGATGCCCTGGACCCGGCGACCGGTCAGGCCACGCTCCAGAAGGTGTGGCAGACCTGGAATTGGAAACGCTGCTGGGGCTGGGATTTTCCCTGGATGGCCATGGCCGCCGCACGCCAAGGCCGGCCGGACTTGGCCGTCGAGGCCCTGCTCAAGAGCGCGGCGGAACGCAACCACTACGATGCACGCGGCATCAACACCGGCGGGCCATGCCCTTACCTGCCCGGCAACGGTGGCTTGCTGTACGCCGTCGCGATGATGGCCGCCGGCTGGGATGGCGCCCCGGCACACCATGCCCCCGGCTTCCCGCAGGACGGGTCCTGGGTGGTTCGCTGGGAGGGACTCCACAGAGTTCCCTGACCGGGCGAACAACCTGCCAATGGCACCGCCGGTCCGACACCACCGGTGCCCTTCGCCGGACCTTCCGCACGGGCCTTTCCGCGTCGAGGGCGGCGCCATTCCCACTCCGGGTCAGGAGGTCCGGGACGGAAGCGGGGGCAAAACCCATTCAGACTGGAGCCGTGGAATCTCAGTGGCGGTCTCGGGTTGCCCCCACCTATCAAACCATTAGGCCTTCCCGGGTCGTGTCTATTGGTCAATTGCTGGTCCGCGGCTATGCTGTCGCGGCGATGCAGTTGCCACGCCGACTGACAAACCGCGCAGGGGCCTTGGCCACGCTGGTGGTGCTGGGGGCGGTGTACGTGTTTCTCGGCATGAACTCGACCCTGTGGGACCGCGATGAGCCGCGCTTTTCCCAGGCCACCCTGGAGATGCTCCATTCCCACACCTTCCGAGGGTGGATGGTGCCGACCTTCGAAGGGCACCTGCGGGCGGACAAGCCCATCCTGATCTACTGGTTGCAGGCCGCAGCGGTGGCGGTTCTGGGAGTGCATGAGATCGCCTTCCGCCTGCCCTCCATCCTGGGCGTGCTGGGGGCCTGCTGGGTGACGTATGAAGTCGGCCGGCTGCTGCTGCCGGGGGCGGCGGCGGCGGAATTCCCAGTTCCCAGTTCCCCGTGCCCAGTGCCCGGGGCGACCGATGCGGACACTCTGAGGGAATCGAAAATCGGAAATCGAAATTCGAAAAGGATATTCCCGGGGGCCTGGTGGGCCATGGTCATGCTGGGCACTTCGCTGATGCCCGTAGTGATGGGGACGCTGGCCACGGCCGATGGTGCCCTGCTGTTCTTCCTCACCGCAGCCCTGGGGGTGTTTGTGGCCGGGGTGGTCCGCGGCCGGCTGACCCTGGGCCAGGCCGTGAGCATGGGCCTGTTGCTGGGCGGGGCCTGGCTGACCAAGGGGCCCCTGGCGCTCCTGCCGCTGGCATCCATGGTCATGATCTGGGGGTGGCTCTCCCGGAATGGCCGCGTCCACCCCCGGAAATCGGGAACACAGGTTCCGCAGGGCATTGGGCGGGCCATCGTCATTGCCCTGGTGTTGGGGATCGTCCTGTTTCTGGCCTGGGCGATCCCGGCCAACGCCTTGACGGACAATGCCTACCTCAGGATCGGGTTTGGCAAAAACGTGTTTCAGCGCATGGCGGCACCGGCCGAAGGCCACGGCGGCCGGAGCGTCGGTCTGTACCTGGCCACGCTGCCGCTTTACATCGCGGTGGTGGCCGGGCTGTTCTTCCCCTGGACACTCCTGCTGCCCGGTGGCTTGCGGATGCTCTGGGGCGGCCGCCTGACCGATGCCCCAGATGCGGCGCCCGGGGCCCAAGAGAAACCGGGGGTACGAAATCCGGGGGTACGAAATCCGGGGGCATGGAATCCGGGGGCATGGATTCCGGGGCAATCGAATATCGAGAATCAAAAATCGAAAATATCTTCTCCATCCGCTGCCGATGCCGTCGTCTTGCGGGTGGTCCTGGTGAGCTGGATGATCCCGACCTTTCTGGTCATGAGCCTGATCGTCACCAAACTGCCGCACTACGTGATGCCCATCTGGCCGGCGCTGGCCTTGACGGCCGCGGCCGCCCTGGGGGCCCACGGGCGTGGTGCGGTCCGGCGCGAGTGGGATCGGCGCTGGTTGCGCGGCGGGGCCTGGTTTTTCCTGACGGTGGGTGCGGCCGGAGCAGTCGCCCTGCTGGCGGGGCCCTGGCTGTTACCCCGGCTGGCGGGGGGGCTGCCGCCGGGGAACCTGCGCCTGACCGGCGGGATTTGCGGAGGGGTGCTGGCCGCCTGGACGGCCCTGGTGACGTGGTATCAGTTGCGCGAGCGGCTGGTGGCGGCCGCCTGGTGGGCCGTCATCGGGGCGCCTGTGATACTCGTTCTGGGCTGGTGGCTGGTAATGCCCTCGGTCGAGCGGCTGGTGAAGCTGTCTCCCCAGATTGCCCAGGTGGTGGATCGCGGCAGTTCCGCACGCGTGCCCGTCACGGAGTGCGGCTATGACGAGCCCAGCCTGACCTTTTATCTGCACCGCGGGGCGCCCGGGCGCATTGGCCCGGCGGAACTGGGGGCCTGGGCCCAGCAGCCCGGGCCGGGCGTGCTGGTGGTGACCGGCCGGCGTCTGGCGGCCTATGAGGACCAGCATGGAACACTGGGCCTGATGCGGCTGGGCGAGGTGCGCGGCTTCAACCTGAATGAGGGGGGCCGGCAGATCTCGGTGGTCGTGGTGGGCAGGAATCTGAATTCTCGCGATCCATCCCCAGGGCCTAATATGGCGCCATGAACCCTCCCCCAGGCATCGGGCCCCACCGGAGCCGCGCCCCGGGATGGCCGCATTGATGCCCGCAGGTACTTTTATCCGGCTGATGCGCGTGGGATGGTGTTCATCCGGGGCCTTGGGGAATGTTATTTGGCCCAGGCCACTGGCCGAGGTGCGGCAAGTCATTATGATGGGGCTCTCACCCTTCGGGTTGCCGAATGGAAAGGTCTATCGTGCAACGCAGGCGATCATGTTTTCTTGTGGCGATGCTGCTGATCACGGCGCTGGTGTCGGTGACGCGGGCCGACGGTGCGGCGGCGCCCTCGTTTACCATCGGGGCCACGGGCACCGGCCTGGGGCGCATCCAGGGGCAAACCTGGGGCTTGGTCGGCGCCACGGTGGATAACCCCACGGATCGTCTGCAGAACCTGCTGCTGGCGGTGGCCGCCGACAATGCCCCGTCCGTTCAGTTCGCCTGTCCGGCGTGGTTGCCCCCCCGGAGCCGCCAACGCTTCTGGATCCCCATCCGGCCGTTTGATCTGCCCCCCAAGGCCCGCAGCCTGAGCGTGACGGGCCATCTGATCAACCGCGCCGGGGGCCGGGAGGAAATGGTCGCCACTCAGGCGGCCGATCTGCTGGCCGAGACCCGCCTCTTACGCCTGGCCGCCGTGGTCGGCAGCGATACCGATGCCGATGCCGTCATGGACATGCTGACGGCCAGCCGCCCCGATGGGGGCAACGGCCCGTCGCGGGGCATTGCCGTCTTGCGGGCATCTTCGCTGCCGGCCCTGGCGGCGGCCTATGAAGGGGCCGATCAACTGGTGCTCGGCACCCAGCCGCTTAATCTCGATGCGGCCCAGCTTCAGGCCCTGCATGCCTGGTTGGCCGGCGGAGGCCGACTGTGGCTGCTGCTCGACCGGATGCAGGCGCCGGAAGCGGCCGCCGTGGTGGGGCCGGATTGGGCCATCGGCTGTGTCGACCGGGTCGACCTGAATCGCGTCCGCTTGGAGACCATCGGTGGTGAAGGACAGCAGGATCGCCCCCAGACCTTCTCCAACCCGGTGACGATGGTGCGCGTGGTGGCGCCGGGCTGGCACGTGGGGGTGAGGGTGGATGGCTGGCCCGCGGCGCTGTGGCGGCCGGTGGGGCGCGGGCTGGTGCTGGTGACCACCCTGGGGGCGCGGGCGTGGGCGGCCGATAAGGACCGCCCGACGCAGGCCCTCAATGAGGTGGCCCGGGTGTTCAATGAGCCCCCGGCCCGCAGCGGTCTGCAGGAGGTGCACTGGACCGGCTTTCTCCAGGACCAGATCGGCTACCGCATCGTCAGCCGGCAGGTCGTCGCGGGGATTCTGGCCGCCTTCACCCTGGTTCTGCTGGGGGCGGGCCTGGTGCTTTGGCGCGCGGGCAAGCTGGAACACATCGGGTACGTGGGCATCGCGGCCGCCGTCATCACGGCCGGCGTGGTGCTGGGCATCGGCGCCGCCCATCGCCAGAAGACCCCGGCCACGATGGTGGGCGGAGCCACGTTGACCGTCGCTCCCGACGAGGGACTGAGCCACATCGCCGGCGAACTGGCTCTGTACTCGCCCACGGGCGGCACGGGCGAACTCTCCTCGCGGCAGGGGGGCGTGTTGTGGCCCTATCCGCATCCCCGCGCCGGCAGAATCGTGCGCCTGGTCTGGAAGGATCTGGATGCCTGGTCGTGGGAGAACCTGGACTTCCCGCCGGCGGGCGTGGTCCGGGCATCCTTTACCCAGGATGCCCCTCTGAAGCTGGCGACGGCGGCCACGGTGAGCTTCGATGCCCAGGGGGCGGTGGTGCCGCTGGATGCCCAGTTCGTGCTCCAGGACCCGGTGGTGGCGGGGCCCGGCGGCCTGTTCGTGCCACGCATCAATGACCAGGGGGCCCTGACTGCCACTCCGGCGGATGTGCCGCCGCCGGGACAGTTCATCAGCGCGGCCATCGCCACCCAGGAGCAGATCCGCCATCAGAACATCTACCGGCAGTTGTTCAGCCAGCCGGGGTATCCCGCCGGGCCAATGCTGCTGGGCTTCAGCCGGACCTTCGCGCTGCCCGTGCAGTCCACGCCCGCTATCCCGGCGCGTCAGGAATACCTGGTGGCCCTGCCGCTGGCGGTGCGCCGTCCCGCGCCGGGCCGCGAGATTCTCATTCCCGCACCGTTCTGGAGGTTTCACACGTCCCGCCCGCCCGCCGCAGCTTCCGCGTTCACGGGCGACCGGGGCCGCCGTTTTCTGCCCGAACGCTTCCGGAGCCTGCCCATCTATGATGCCGTGCACCACCAGTTCATCAGCATCAGTAATCCGGCCAACGTGGATCTGGAATTCGTCCCCCCGCGCGGGCTGGCCCCGCTGGGGGTGCAGGGCGGGCGGCTGAGGTTGGACATCTCGGCCCCCAACCGAACGGTGGAAGTCGCCGTGCGCCGGGCCGGCCGCTGGACCGTGCTGGGCCGCGTGTCCAGCCCGCTGGCTGCCCAGGTTTTTGCGCTGCCCGCCGACGCCGCGTGGCGCGTCGGGCCCCAGGGCGGGATCGATGTCGAGATCCGCGTGGGTGATAGCCCCGATCCCCAGATGCCTACCACCTGGCGCATTCGCGCCATCGGGCTGGAACTGAAGGCCCGCGTCCTGCCTTAAACCCGGGCGAAACCCGGTTCCCGATGTGAGTGCCCAGCGCCTCTGCGGCGCAGGAGTATGAGCCGATGTCCGATCAACCCGTGGTCTTCACCAGTCACCTGACCAAACGCTACGGCGAGTTTACCGCCCTGGATGACTTGTCGCTGACGCTCAAGCAGGGCCAGATCCTGGGCTTCATCGGCCCCAACGGGGCCGGCAAGACCACCACCATCAAGATCCTGGTGGGGCTCTCGCGGCCGACCAGCGGCTCGGCCAGCGTCGCGGGTTGCGACTGCACCCGCGATGTGCAGAAGCTCAAGCGTGTCATCGGCTACATGCCCGACACCTTCGGCTCCTACGACAACATGCGGGTGCGCGAGTACCTGGATTTCTTCGGGGCCGCCTTCCGCATTCCGCGGGCCCGGCGGCTCAAGCGCATCGAAGAGGTGATGGAGATCACCGGCTCGA
>JAJXSS010000294.1 GCA_021784455.1 Planctomycetota bacterium | reverse complement strand
TGTGGAAAAATCCCCCATCCGCTGAACGGCGTTCCAGCCGCCGCCGGGCTTTTGCCGGCGGTAGCCAAGGTGCGACAAAAACCTATTCGTCAGCCCTGCGCGAAAAGACTCCCGAGAGGTGAAGATCGACACGGATGCCGCCTGGGCGCCTCCTCGGGCCGCCCGCAGCACGAGGAATCTTCTTAGGCATGCGGCTCGGCCAGATGCCCGGGCGGCCCCTCCTGCTGGGGCAGAGACGAATCCCGCCGCCACCCCACGTGCCGGCCGGCGGCCGGGACCACCCGCCCCCCCGCCGCCGGGCGGGACAGCAACGTGGCATAAGCGATGTGACTCAGGCAGCTATTGATGCGTTTGAGGTTCGCCAGCAGGTCCAGGTGGACGGCGCTGGTTTCGTGGCTTTCCTTCAGCCCCGCCGTCAGCCGGGCCAGGTGCCGGTCGGCCAGCGCCCGGTGGTAGTTGTTGAGCCATTCCTTGTGACGGAGCAACTGGGCGGCCAGTTTGTCATCCTGGCTCTGAAAGTCAGCTTGGCCGATCAAGAGGTTCTCGCGCACCTTGGCAAAGAAATCCTTCAGGTCCTGCCCGCCTTCCCGCGAAAAGGCCATCTTGGAGCGGATCTTCTTGAGCACCAGCTCCGAACGATTCTTGTCCACGATGTCCCCGATGGCCTCCACCGGCGCCGTCAGACGCCCCGGCCGCAACGGCTCCAGCAGGAGCGCCGACATCGAAGTGCTGGAGGGAATGGCCAGGCCCAGCCCCAGACCAGTCAAGATGACCCGCGCCGGCCTTTGTGCCAGCCGGCTCAGGGCCCGATCCACCTGGCTTCCGAAGGTCCATTCCAGACCCTTACGCAGGAAGCGCAAACCGAAAAGAATCAGGGCGATGCCACTCAAGATAGGGACTAGGCTCATCATGCAAAGCCATCCCGGTTGTACGCCAATAAATCGCTGATTTGAACGTTCAATCTACGCTAACCCCGCCGCCTCCGTCAAGCGCTTTTACGCTCTGGTGTAACCCAGGCGGGAACAGCCGCCAGTGGCGGCACAGCGCCGGCCGCGAGTCCGCCTCTTACCAGATCTGAGATTCCCCCGAGCCGTCCCGGAGAAACGCCCGACGAGATTTCGGAGGATTTCCCGGGGGGGGGGGATTCCGGGGGGATTCCGGGGGGATTCCGGGGGAGATTTGGGTTATCGTTGGGACCTTGGCGCTTCCACTGGAGCCCGCCCATGCCCTGCACGTTCCAAGCCCTCCTGCTTTGTCTTGGGGTCTCCGCCGCCTCGGTTCTCGCCCAACCGGTCCAATCCGCCGGACCGGCCGTCACGCTCAAGGTCACCCGCGACACCGTCGTGTCGGCCTATCACAGCGGCAACGACAACGAAACCCTCGACAACCTCGGCGGTAGCCCCGCCTTGAAGGTCAAGGGCATCCAGGAACTGTCGCTGTTGGATGTCGATCCCGCCGCGCTCCGGGGGCACACCCTCCAGGCCGTGCAGCTACACATCCGCCCCCGGGGCCGGGACATCCTCCAGCGCGTCACCGTCTCGAGCCTGGCCAGCGACTGGGTGGAAGGCACTTCCAGCCGCTATCAGCCCCAGAAAGGCTCGGCCTGCTTCGCCTTCGCCCGCCTGGATGAAGAGCCCTGGGCCTGGCTCGGCAGCGACCTGACGGCCGTGTTCGGCGGCGAAGGCCACACGCTCTGGGCCTTCGCCGACCCCCGGAATCACCCCCAGGGCAGCGCCCGCGGCTGGCAGACCATCGCCGTGGCCCCGGCCGTCATGGCCGCCCGCGTGGCCGGCCTGTCCCATGGCTTTGTCCTGATGGATGATGTGGGGTGCGAGTACCAGCGCCAGGGCAATCGCGTCCAGATCATCAACTTCCCCAACCGCTTCCTCGACAGCCGCGAATCCGGGCCGGCCAGCGGACCCTACTTCACCATCGAACTCGGCCCGCCGGATCGCCTGCCGCCCCAGCCCATCGAGTCCATCATCGTCTCGGTCAAGGACCTGCCCCCTGGTCAGGCAAACCTGCAATGGATCAACCCCTGTGATAACGGCCCGGCCGGGGTGCTGGGCTACCTCGTACGCTACACCGTCGGCCCGAACTTCAACTGGCCCCAGGCCCAACCAGTGCCGGCCTACCTCGTGCCCCTGGCCGGCCCGCCGGGCGACCTCGTCCACCTGCGCCTGCGCGACCTTCCCCTGGCCCCCGGGGCCGGCCTCACCGTCGGCGTCCGCCCCGTCGATGCCGCAGGCAACCTGGGGCCGACCCGCGTCGTCAGCCTTCAAGTGTCCGCCGCAGCCCCGGCGGCTGCCCTCGAGACATCCGCGCCCCCCCTCTTTCGCCGGCCCGCCCCCTTACCCACCTGCGGCGGCCTGAAGGTCGCCATCATCGACCCTCTGGATAAGGTCCAGCCCATCACCGGGGCCCTGGTGCCCGCCCACGACCCCGGATACCTCGCGGCCAACCACCTCTTTTCCGCCCGCGACCAGCTCATCCGCCTGCAGGCCGGCCGCAACGAGTTCACCGCCTTCCAGATCCTCCTGCAGGGCTCGGCCCGCCACATCACCGCCCGCGTGGTCCTGAATGGCCCCAATCTGCCCCAACAACGCCTTGTGCCCACGCTGCTGAAGCTGGCCTATGTCAACACGCCCAAGGGCCCCATGCCCGACCCCCTGGTGCCCCTGGACCGGCCGTTTGACCTGCCCCAGACTCAGGCCGGAATCACTGGCCAGCAATACGCCGCCCTGCTGGCCGACATCTACGTACCCCACGACACCCCCCCCGGCCCAGTCACGGGGCGACTCATCCTCTCCGCCGATGAAAGCACCCTCATCCTGCCCATTCACCTGACCGTCTGGAACTTCACCCTGCCCGATTACCTTTCTTTCATTCCCGAAATGAACAGCTATGGCCTGCCCGGACCCGCCGGGGGGCCGCTGGCCCTGGCCTACTACCGCCTGGCTCAAGAAAACCGCACCTGCCTCAACCGTCTGTCCTACAACTGGGCCGGCCGGCCCGGCGATGACCTGGCCCCGCGCTGGGATGGACATTTCTTCGTCTGGACCGATTGGGACAAGCGTTTCGGCCCGCTCCTGGATGGCAGCGCCTTCCACGACCTGCCGCGCCACGATGTCCCCGTGGACACCTTCTACCTGCCCCTGAACGAAAACTGGCCCGTACCCATCGCCAGCGGCTTCACCGGCGGCTACTGGGCCGACCAGGCGCTCAGCTCGCAATACCGCCAGGCCTTCGTCAACGCGGTGAAACGCCTGGCCGAGCATTTCGCCCGCCACCAGTGGGACGACACGCTTCTGGAGTTCTATCTCAACGGCAAGGTGGCCTACAAGGCCGCCGGCTGGGACCGCTGTTCCGCCCCCTGGACCTTCGACGAACCGGCCGACACCCAGGATTTCTGGGCCCTGCGCTGGTATGGCCTGGCCTTTCACCAGGGCGTCGACGAGGCCCTGGACTCAGTGCCCGGAGGCGGCCCCTATCCCAAGCTGGCTTTCCGCTGCGATCTCTCCCGGCCGCAGTGGCAACGCAACCTGCTGGATGGTGTCATGGATGTGGCCGTGGTCGGGGGAGCTCTGTCCACCTATGACCGCCTCGTGCTGGAGCACAAGCAGCGCAACAGTCAGGTGTTGCTCAACTACGCCTCCAGCAACAACATCGAAGACTCAAACCTCTATGAACCCGGCTGGTGCCTCCAGGCCTGGTGCCTGGGCGCCGATGGGGTCCTGCCCTGGGACACGACCCAAAACCACAACCCCTGGGTCCAGGGCAGCGACTTGACCCTCTTCTACCCGCCGCACGGGGATGTCCAGCAGCCCGCCGCCAGCATTCGCCTGAAGGCCTACCGCACCGGCCAGCAGTTGATTGAATACCTGACCCTGTTCCAGCAGGTCACCCATGCCCCACGCTGGCAGGTGGCCCACCTGGTGGAATCCCAGTTCGACATCTCCCGCCCCCAGGATGTCGATCCGGAAAAGCTCTGGCAATTCCGCGCCCGCCTGGGCGCCTTTCTGGACCACGCCGCCCCGCCTTTCCAGCGCCGGCTCGTGGACCTGCGCCCGCCCCTGCGCCAGGTCCGCCGCCTGCCGGCCATCGGATACATCCCGGCCCGGTAAGACCGCTCGCCGCTCGCAGCGACCACAACCCCGGCACTGTTGGCCGATGGGCCCGATCACTTCAGGCCCTTGGAGACGAAGAAGGCGGTGTACAGCTTGTCCGTCCCCTGGATATGGTGCGTGAGCCAGTTCTTGAGCATCTGCATGACTTCCAGGCTCACCACCGCCTGGCCGCTGGCAACCTTGGTCTGCAACTCCTTGGCCTGCTGGGCGAACTTGTCGTGGGCCTGCTTGTGCACCGGCGCCATCGGATACCCATATTGGGCCATCAGGCGCTCTTCCGTGGCGAAGTGGGTTTGCGTGTAGCCCACCAGACGCTGCAGCACACCGGCGATGATGGTCTTGCCCTGGCCCGACCCCATCGCGGCATGAAGCTCATTGATCAACTTGAACAGCTCCTGGTGCTGCCCATCCAATTCCCGTACGCCCACACTATACGAATTCTGCCATTGAAAAAGGTCCATGCCTCATGCCTCGCTAAAGGTGATCGAATCCTGCCCCGTGGCCTCAAAAAGGACATCGGCAGCACCTGAACGCGGCTTAAGTTGGGCACGCAGTCACGGACTTTTTGGCGCCGGGGGATCGGGCGTTCCAGATCCTGGCTTGCCGGCTGTAGCGAATATGCGATCGACTCACCCCCGGCCGCCAGGCAAACCGGCCCGGCTCGGGGCGCCGGCGGCCGCCATCCCCAGCGGCAGGAAACTCAATCCTTGGGCTTCACCCGCACTTTGACGCGGAACTGCCCGGGGAAGTTGTTGTTGGCATATTCGGGGTTCATGCCCACACCGAACACCAGATCCCCGCTGTGATCGGCCGTGAAGGCGCTCTTGGACCCCACCTTGAAGACCGGCCCATCCCGGCCCACGCGGGCCACCAAAGCCCCCATGGCAATCCGGCCCGGCACGAACCAGCCGTAGTTGGCCGCTCCTTCCGGGGTGCACAGGGCATTGCTGCCCCAGGGTGACAGGGTGATCGTGCCGTCGGCCGTCACGGTGACCTGGTCACCCTTCTGCACGTGAATAGTGGTGCTGCGCGGATTGGTGTTGATGTTGTTTTGTCCCTGCACGTCGACCGTCTTGCTGATTTCCTCCCGCCCGGCCGGCTCGGCCCGTTGCAGAACGCGCACATCGTCCAGCTTGACCGTTAGCGGGCCGTAGGCGGTGACGATCTCAAACTGACGCGGCATCACCCGACCCACCACCGTGAACTGCGGCGTCGCCAGCGTATCCCCGTGGACCCAGGGCTGGGCGGCCGGAGTGCCGCTGTCGGAGTCCCCGCTCTCCTGGTCGAATTCATCCAGGATCGCCTGCACCCGGTTGCGCCGCTCCGCCGAAGGATCCTTGACGTATTTGGCCAGCTCGTTGCGGATCGCCGGCCCCAACGCCTCCAGACCCTTCTGGGCCTTCTCCCGTTCGTTAAAGTCGGCCGAGTCCAGCTTGTCGATGTAGGCGGCGATCTTGGCCGCGATCTCCGGATGACTGTCCAGACCCGGACGCAGAACCTGCACATCCGTCACCGGAATGGTCAATGTGCCGTAGGCGGTCTCCACGGTGAACTGCTTGATCCCCAGTTTCCCGGTGATGATCGAGCCGTCCATCAGGTAGGTGTGCAGGGCCAAGGGTGCCGTCGCGGTCGCCGGCACCGCCGCGGCCGGGGAGGCCGGCGCCGGGTTGGGGTCGGCCCGCAAGACCCCGGCCCACCCACCCAACATCAGCCCAGCCGCCACCATCGCCACAGATGAGATCCGGTTCATGCCTTCACCTCGTCGGGTTCGGAATGGGAGTCCTCGGAAGCACATACAACGCATTGTACCGACAACCGGTTCCCCAGCGGCCTCCCCCCGGGCCGAATCCCCGGTCAAGATCCCCCGCCCGGACGCCCGGTCGCGGCGTGACCGCAGGACCCCCGCCCGCCTTGTATAATTTCCATAATGCTCCGGAGGCTCGCCATCCCGGCCCTGGTCCTCGCGGCCCTCACCGCCC
>JAJXSS010000293.1:4757-6108 GCA_021784455.1 Planctomycetota bacterium | reverse complement strand
CAACACAAACATGGACACCAAGCATCTGGTGGCCCGCGGGCTGGATGATGTGATGCTGTATCACATGGTGATCAGCGATCTGTACTCGGCCGGTTGCCCCGATGGGGCGCGGCTGAGCGAGTGGCCCAGCGAAGAAGAGCGCACCAACCGGATCCAGCGGGCGTTGCCATACATGCCGGCGATTGCCAATACCAGCATTTCCTGGGGCCTAAGGACCATTCTCAAGGACCTGTACGGCTGGACCAAGCCGATCACGGCGGAAAACTGGCGGAAGCTGGACGGGCTGATCCGCGAGCGCAGCGGAGACCCGGCGTGGGCCCGCGAGGTGCTGGACCGGGCCAGGATCCGGCGGACCTGCACGGAAAGCTGGCGCGGGCACGATGGCAGCGCGGATGACCTGTTCCAGTACCAGCTCGAATGGGCCTTCCCCGCCCGGTGCCAGTGGGGCGAGTTCGAGGCGATGGTGTATGACATGGAATACGTGTGGCAGTTCGACACGCCCCAGCCGCCACTGCCGGTAACCACGGGGGGCCAGCGGGAGCCGGTGCAGCGGCAGATCCGCACGGTGGCCGACGCCAACGAGGCCCTGGACCATTATGTCAACGCCTTGCCCTTTGACCGGATCATCACGACCGCGCAGACCATCTCGACGGACATCAACTACATCGAGGTGGATGACCAGATGATGCAGAAGGCCTTGGATGCGCGGGCCCAGGCCGGCCCGCGCGAGCAGGATGTCTACGCCAGCTACCTGCTCAACGGTTTCCTGAAGCGGCTGGAAGGCCGAGGGATCATGTTTCAGTTCGCGTTTGCGGCCGAGCCTTTGCCCTGGGAAACCGGCAGCCGCGTGCGGCAGGACACGATGAGCCAACTGGCGATGCTCATCGCCCGCTATCCCAAGCTGCAATTTCAGTGCTTCTTGGCCAGCGCCCACGCCAATCAGACGTTCTGCACGCTGTGCCGGGAGCTGCCCAACCTGTCGCTGGCGGGCTACTGGTGGCACAACTTCTTCCCGCGCTTCATCCAGGCGGTGATGCACGAGCGGCTGGACATGGTGTCGGTGAACAAGCTGGTGGGCTTCTTCTCGGATGCCTACACGGCGGAGTGGGCCTATGCCAAGGCGGTGATCGTGCGTAAGTTCATGGCCAAGGTGCTGGCGGAGAAGGTGGCCTGGGGGCAGTACGATGAGGCCACGGCCCTGTGGACGGCCCGGGAAACGCTGTTTGAGACGCCCCAGCGGCTGCTGAAGATGAAACCGCGCCCCGTCACGACGAGCGGCCGCACGGTGAAAGCCTGATCGGAGTCCGCAGCAATGACGACGCCCGCGAGGCTCAAAATCGATGGGCCGTTC
>JAJXSS010000293.1:0-4747 GCA_021784455.1 Planctomycetota bacterium | reverse complement strand
TGGAACTAGTACTACCCTCGCTAGTTCAAAAATCGATGGACCGTTCCTGCCGACCTGGGATTCCCTGGCCCAGGTTCGCGTGCCCGGCTGGTACGTGAATGGCAAATTCGGCATCTTCATTCACTGGGGTGTTTACAGCGTGCCCGCCTTCGGCAACGAATGGTATCCGCGCGGCATGTACTGCCAGGGCACTCCGGAGTTTGAGCATCACCGGGCCACCTACGGGCCCCACAAGGATTTTGGCTACAAGGATCTCATCCCGCACTTCAAGGCTGAGCACTTTGAACCGGCAGCCTGGGCCGAGTTGTTCCGCCAGGCCGGGGCCCGCTACGTCGTGCCCGTGGCCGAGCACCACGATGGCTTTGCCATGTACGACTGCGGACTCTCGGACTGGAATGCCCTGCGCCTGGGGCCCCGGCGCGACATCATCGGGGAACTGGCTCGAGCCACCCGCCAGGCGGGGCTGGTCTTTGGTCTATCCAGCCACCGGGCCGAACACTGGTGGTTCTTTGATGAGGGGATGAAGTTCGACTCCGACGTGCGCGACTCTGGGAATGCTTCCCTGTACGGCCCGGCCCGGCCCAAGGACACGCCGCCCGACGAGGCCTTTCTGAACGATTGGCTGGCCCGCACGCTGGAACTGGTGGACAAGTACCAGCCGCAGCTCCTCTGGTTTGACTGGTGGATCGAGCAGCCGGCCTTCAAGCCCTACCTGCGCCGCCTGGCGGCAGACTACTACAACCGCGGGGTCCAATGGGGCCAGGAAGTCGCGATCAACTACAAGAACGATGCCTTCGTCCCCGGCACGGCCGTGTTCGACCTTGAGCGCGGGCAGATGGCCGGCATCGCTCCGCGCTTCTGGCAGAACGACACGGCCGTCGGCCGGAATTCCTGGGGCTATGTCCGGCAGATGGAATACAAGACCTCCCAGAAGCTGATCGGCGACCTGGTGGATGTGGTCAGCAAGAACGGCGCTCTGCTCCTGAATATCGGTCCCCGGCCGGATGGCACCATCCCCGAGCAAGACCAGCGGCTACTTCGGGAGATCGGCCAATGGCTGGCCGTCAACGGCGAGGCCATCTATGACACTCGCCCGTGGGCAGTCTTTGGCGAAGGCCCCACGGAGGTGTTGGAGGGAGGCTTCACCGACACCAAGCGCGAGGATTTTACGGCCCAGGACTTCCGGTTCACCACCCGTGGCCAGAACCTGCTTTACGCCATCTGTCTGGGGCCGGCCCCGCGGGAAATCGTCATCCAGTCCCTGGGCACGAATCTGCGGCTCTACACCGACGCCATCGCCCAGGTGGCTCTGGTGGGAGACGAAACGCCGCTCACCTGGAAACGTGAGCCGACCGGCCTTAAAGTGACCCTGCCCTCGGCGAGCACCGGCCGCTTTGCCCCGGTCCTGCGCATTACCCGGAAGAGTTAGACCCCCGACTCGCCGGTCCCCAACAGCTTGTGCAGCAGAGGATTCTGCGATGACCTCCATCTCCTCTAGCGGATCCAGAAAGGGAGCAAACCCTCGAGCCCGCATCCGCCTGAGCACCCGCGGTGATGATGCCGGATCCTGCCGCAGTGCCAACCTGGCCATCCGCCAGGCCTTTGAACACGGGTTCTTGCGCAATGCCTCGGTGATGGCGGTGGGAACTGCCGTGGAGCACGCCGCCGAGGTACTCAGGGACCTGCCGGGCTTAGCCCTCGGGTTGCACGTGGCGCTGAACTGCGAGTGGGAACACCCGCGCTGGGGGCCCGTGCTGCCTCCAAAGCAGGTTCCGGCTCTGGTCGATGACCAGGGGCACCTGACCCGGACCCCCATGGTCCTGCACGAGAGGAAGGCGCCTCTGGAACAGATGCTGGCAGAAGTGCGGGCCCAGTACGAGCGTCTGACCGCCCTGAAACTGAGCGTGCAGTACCTCGATCAGCACATGGGGGTGGGTTGGGTATCCGGCCTGGGGCCGGCCCTGGAGGATTTCGCCCGGCGCCGGGGGCTGCTGTATGCGGAGGGGTTGTATCCCGATCTTCCCCTGTCGGGCGAGCGCCACCCCGACGCCGCGGAGGATCTGGTGGCGCGGTTGCGGGCGGCCGCCCGTGGAACGTATCTCGTCATCGGGCACCCGTGTTTTGATGATGAGGAAACCCGGGCCTTTCAGTGGGCGGGACACCCCCCGGGCGCCATGGCCCGCGACCGGGATGGGCAGCGGCGCATGTTCCTGGAGGATTCGGTTGGCGAGGCGTTTCGGCAGGCTCAGGCCGAGCCCTGCCGCTACGTTGATTCTCACCCCGGCGGCCATCACACCTGCGGCCGGTAATCCGGGCCGCATCGGCACCGCCCAGATGGCCGGCCAGCGCGGACGGCCAGGTGGAAGAAAGCCGATTCGGGTCGGTCCGTTTGCTGGTCATTTGTGCGGGTGCGCCAGGCGCCGTGGAGGGCGTCACGTTGGCCGCGCAGGGGTACCTTGTTCGCGCTGGGCCGCGCCCCACCCCATCGGGCCCTGGCGCCGGATGGCAGGGGACAGCGCGTTTCTACCGCGTCTGCACCACCGCCACGCCGTGGCGGTCCAGCGTCAGCGTGGCGGCCGTAGTTGTGCCGCTGAGCAGTTCTTTGCGGCCGGTGGGGACTGGCACGGTCTGACCGTCCGCGGTGTGGTTGATGAGAAAGAGCAGTTCGCGGTCCTGGCCGCTGCGAACGACGGCCTCCACCCCCGGCGGCGGCGTGAGCGGAGCCGTCACACGGGCGTCGGCAAGCACCCGCGCGATCAGAGCATCGTAGAAAGCCGCTTCCTTGCCGATGGTTCCCACATACCAGGCGATGCCCGGCGGTTCTGAGCGTACGATCGATGGCTGGTATACCGGCAACAACTCGCCCACCATCACCTCGGATCTAAAGCTCACTGGCGGGCTCCGCTGTATTACACGGCCGGCTGGTCGGCCCGGGATGCCCAGGAACATCCCGACTGGTGCGTGCGCAACCGCGATGGTCGCGCGGAGTTGGAGCGGCTGGTGACGGCGGTAATCCACCTGCTCTTTCAGCCCAACGCATGCGGTTTCACCCGTTGTGGCGGGACCGGCGTTGCCGAGGGTCTGTCCCTCCGCAATTTCATCGCACGCCAAAAAATACCACGCGGGCGCCCGGATGCTGGAAGTTGAACTCAATCACCGCCCGCCCCTGCTCATCCCGCCGCGCACTCGTCCCTTCCGGCAGTACCCACGACTCCGCCACGCGATTGGCCGTCACGTAGGTGTATCGTCCCGCCGCAGCGGTGAAGACCGCCACCAGTCCTCGTCTCGTACTTTCGTCGATCTTCTCGTGAATCTCAGGGCTGCCACCGGTATACCCGCGCCGCACAGGCCACGCGCGCGTCACGTCATCGCGCACCTGTTTGTACAGGTTCAGCGTCTGCCGGATGCGCGCAACGCCTTCCCCCGACACGCCCGGCAGGTCGCCCCAGATACCGTTCTGCCCCAGAACCAGCGACGCCAGATTGATTTCCTGCGACCGGGCCGGATCGTCCGGCAGATAGTGGGTCAGGAACAGCACTGACGGAATCCATTTATCGAACCCCAGCGGCTCGCGGCAGACCCATGCCCGCGCCGGCCCCGGCCTCAGATACACGCAGCCCCACGCCTTCGCGTCGTGTGGATTGTCGTAGTTCCTGTAATACGGTCCATTGTTCATCAGGAAGTACTTGCCTGCCGCCAGGAACCCCAGTCCCACGAAGCGCTGCGGCTCGGTGATGTCGAAATCCATGATCGCATCCGGGCACGCCTCGCACAGCCGATCCACGATGCGGATCATTGCCCGCCCCAACTCGAACGCATAGCAATCGGCCCGCTCGTCGGACGAATTCTCCGCCGTACCGTGGTTGTGCCGCGGATCGTCGCAGCCGTACTGGTGAATCGCATCCCACTTGAAATACGTCACGCCCACCTCGCGATGCAGCCGGATCAGCTCATCGGCAAACGCTTTCCAATACCGGCTCGCCAGACACATCCGCTGCGCCGGCTCCGACTCCCACACCGGGGCCGGATCGTTCGCCTTGCCGCGCCATGAAATCATGCAGTCCTGATGCTCGGTACGAATTCGGCTTGTCATCGCCGCCGCGTTGTCGAACCACAGGCCCAGCTTCATGTCATAGCCGTCGAGCTTGCGCTTAATGCTCGCCAGGCCATCGGGGAACCGCCGCAGGTCCACCTCCCAGTCGCCGGTCTTCTGATACCAGCCGACATCGATCACGAACACATCGATCCCCATGCGATGCGCCGCATCGATCTCCGCCTCGATGCGCTGCTGGTTGATCGAGTCGAGCAAGCCCCGACCATTCCACCAGCGGTTGCGCGACTGGAAATTCCACGTGTTGTAGAAGATGTACGGCCTGCGGCTCTCGCGATTCTGACTGAGATGTTCCAGCACGAATCGCCGATAGGCCCGCGCCATCGCATCGACGTCGCCATCGATGGCCGCCAGCTCGAACCACACGCTTTCCCACGGCCGCTCGTCGCTGAAGACCGTCCCCGCCGCATAGTTTCCCTTCACCGCCGCAAGTCTGATGCTGCGGTCCTCGCCCAGTCGAAATGTCAGGAACGCATCCGGCGCCTGCGACCCGTGCTCATACGCCACCAGCACCGTTCGCCCCCCGCCGCTGCCGACCAGGATCGGCCCCATCGCGTCCACCGCGCCGGCGAAGTCCCGCTCCTCCAGCCGGTTCTCTGACAGGCAGAAGCTGTGCACGGCCTCCTTGAACTCCGA
>JAJXSS010000292.1 GCA_021784455.1 Planctomycetota bacterium | reverse complement strand
GACCTTGGCGGCAGGGAAGGCGTCGTCCTCTTCAACACGGCCGGTTCGAGCAACGGTTCGGGCGGCGCCAAGTTTCAGATCGGCGGGGTGATCACCAACGACGGCGGGCACGGGCTGAGCATCGACGGCAACTTGGGAGTCTTTGAACTCAATGGGGCAACCGCAAACACTTACACGGGCGATACCACGGTCAACGGCGGCATCCTCCAACTGCGTATGACCGCCAACAACATCGCGCTCCCCACTGGAACCAACCTGGTAATCAACGGCGGCACCGTTCTCCAGAACTCAAACCAGATCCCCGACAGCGCAAGCGTGACCATCAATGGCGGCGCATGGCGAATCACCAGTACCACGAGCAACGGCAGTTCATTTCAGGAGACCTTCACCAATCTGACCATGACCGGCGGCCTTTTCCGCAACGGCGCCAGCGATGGCGGGCCTGTCAATATTCTGGGGGCAGCAATGCTCAGCGGCGGCACCTTCACCGCCGTAGGGGCCGAGAGCGGCAAGAGCGGTTCGAACATCGTCGTCACCGGGGCAATGGCGATCTCCAACGGCGCGACCGTGGAGATCGGCCGGTCGGGTAGCAGCAATCTCAGCGTGTACAACAGTTCCGTGACACTTAACGGCGGATTGCAGCTCACGAATCTTGCCGGCGGCGCCTACACGCCGATCAGCCTTGATCCAGGTCCCAGCGGCTACAACGGAGGTCGGTTGGTACTGGCCAGTGATGTGACCTTTGACGGCAACGCTGGCAACACCAATACCGTGATCATCGATGCTCCCTCGGGTACTGGCCCCAGCGGCACTATTGCCTTGAACGGCGCCCGCACCTTCAACATCGGCGACGGCGCCGCGGCGGTCGATCTGGCCATTGTCCCGGCCATTACCGATGGGACCAGCGCTGGCGGCCTGACCAAGACCGGCGCCGGCACGCTGGCCCTGGACGGAGCCAACACCTACACCGGCGACACCACGGTCACGGCCGGTACGTTGGCCTTGGGAGCCGCCGGCTCAATCGCCAGCAGCCCCATCGTGGCCCTCAACGCCGGGGCCGTTCTGGATACGACCAGCCAGAGCTTCGCGATGTCCGGCAGCCAGCTATTCCAGTTCACCGTGGACCCCACGGGCACCGGCTCGGCGGGCTTTATCAACGCCGCGGCTCTGGACATCACCAGCAGTTCGGTGAACTTCAGCCCCACCGGCACGCTGAATGACCCGGCTTACGTGCTGGCCCAGTACACCGGCCTGACGGGTAATACCTTTGGCAGCATCGTCGGCGCTGTGCCCGCGGGCTACACCCTCGACTACACCTACAACGGCGGCACCCAGATCGCCCTGGTGGCCATCCCTGAACCGGCCAGCCTCGTGTTGCTGGCCCTGGGCGGCGTCCTGATGGTGCCCGCCCGCAAACGCTCCCGCTGATTTGAACCTCCTCCTGGCGGCGGGTCGTTTAACGGCGACCCGTCGCTTTGCCCTGCCGGTTGTGCCGAACATGAGCTACCCCGACCATCCATCCCGGGCGTTCACGCTGGTGGAGCTTATGGCGGTCATCGCCATTATCGGCCTGCTCGTGGCGCTGCTCCTGCCCGCCCTCGAGCAGGCCCGCACCACCGCCCAGACCGTGACCTGCCTGAGCCACGAACGGCAGATGTTCATCCTGTCGATGTCCTACGTCACCGACAACCACGGGTGGGCGCCCTATCCCAACTGGGCCTGGCATCCCTGCATCGGCAAGTACGGCAATGGCCCGCTCGGAGGCAATAGTGCGGTGTTCTGGTGTCCCGCGGCTGGGACCATTCCCCTGGCAAGCTACAGCAGTTGGAACTGCGCCTACACCGCGTCCTATCCCAACACCACCGGCCTGCGGGTCAGCACCGCCAAAACCCTGGCCACCCGCACCTGGCTCAAGGATGCCTTCCCGGTGGTGACGTGGGGCTATCGTGCCGGGGACTGGAACGTGGCCGCCGATACCCGCCACAACAACGGCTACAACTACCTTACGTGGGGGGGCAACGCCCAAGGAACGCGTTAGCAGAGGCACTTATGCGCCTCCGGCTGCTTTCGCCGGTGGTGTGACTGGAAACCGAGCAAGCCATGCGCGTGATCGTCTTCCCATCCATGCCGCCAAGAGTACGCAGGCCCGAAGAGGCACGGGCGCAATGGACCCGTTGGGCCCGAGCTTTTCGCCCCCACTCGGACGCGATATCCCGCCCCCCATCGAAAATCACAAATCCAACTTCAATAATCCCTGACGGATTTACGCTGATCGAACTTCTCGTGGTGATCAGCATCATCGCCCTGCTCGTGGCCCTGCTCCTGCCCGCGCTCCAGCAGGCGCGGGAGGCCGCCCGCAGCGTAGCCTGCCTGACCAACCTGGGGCAGATCGGCATCGCCGAAAACCTGTACGCCGAGGACAATCAGGATCGGCTGACACCCTGTGACCGGCGCAACACGGCGTGGAATCCCCCCAACCTGACCTGGGCGGGGGGCCTGGTCGGCGGCGCCTATCTGGCCGCTCCGGTGGCCAACCAGACGATCGCCCAGCACACCTCGCCCGGCACCACCGCCTCAGCCCTCAGATGCCCCGATGGGCTGACGGATGCCTTCACCAACGGCAGCCCCGCCTCCAAAACCGATCCCAATGGTTTCAGGCCGTATATCAGCGGAATCTGGAACGGGCGCGGCATTCCCAAAGATCAGCTCCTGGATGTGTGGTATGGCTGCAACGCTTCCAGTGGGTCGTACAACTACCCCATCTGGCGCGTGGCCTCGGATAACGACATCAACAACTGGACCACCTATCCCCGCCGCGAGCTTATCCTCCGGACCAGCCGGACCGTCGCTTTCTTTGACGGGTGCGCCGTGTGCAACTGGTACAACAACGCGGGCAACCGCATCAGTGCCCGCCATAACAGCGGCGCCACGACGAACGTGAGTTTCTGGGATGGGCATGCGGCCGCGGCGCCGGCCAACCTGATGCCGGTTTCCGGAGGTGATGCCTACCTGCGCAGCCTGAGCCCGGACTACGTGTGGACGTTGACCCAATGAGATGGCAGTCCACTGGTGCCCCATCGATCACTTTTCCAGACACCCGGTGTTGGGTATGGATCAAGCCACTTCCTAAGCGCCGAACCCGCCCAGCACGCAACGGCAGCGCACGCGGAAGAACTCCGCGTCGAGAGATTCACAGGCCAACACCTCGGCCACCACGGGCGGGGCCGTGGGATGCACCAGAAAGGACAGCCGTTCGCCTGGCGGCAAAGGCGCCCGAGTTTTCAAGGCCAGCCCGGAAGCCGAGACGTTGAGCACCTCGGCATCGGTCAGGGGCATCACCGGCCCCACTGGCAGAGGGCGGATGCCCCGGGGTGCCGGCCGGCGCGACTCGCGCCGCCGTTCACATTGTGTCACTGCCCTGCCCACGAGAGCGCGTTCCTCCTGCAACTGGCGCCGATGCGCATCGACCCACCCGCCCCCCCCTAGGCGGGCACGGGCCGGCCCTGGTTGGCGTACCACTGGTAGATCACCTGGGCCGGCATGGCCCCTTCCAACAGGCGGAACCGAACCCGGTAGCGTTTGTCGTGCTGCTGGGTGCACTCCAGGCATTCCAGGCGGATCTTGCGGTGCTCGGCCTCGGCATTACGCTCCTGCCCGACAATGGCCGAAACATGCGAAGCCGGGGCCACGGAGGTGGGCGTCAGAACACACAGCCCCCCCGCCGAAACATTGATGATCTCGACCTCGCGCAGCACGATCAGGGGCTGCCCGTTGTCATCCACGACGGCAGCGTGCAACGCCCCTTCACCCGCCAGTCGGATATAGCGTCTGCGATTGGTGTGACACTCATTACTCTGGCCGATCATGGTGTGCGGCCTCCTTGGCAAGATGCTTCGCCTTTCCGTAAGAATCGGTGTAACTCCCGGCCGGGTTTAGGGATCGTGGCCAGGAGCGCAAAAGTTGTGACATCGGTGGGCGGTGCCCGCTCGTCCGGCGGAGATTACGGCCCCTCTCAGATAGGCAAGATCCGATAAATCGACACAGGCCTGCTGCCGTTTGTCAGGTAGATAACCGCACCAATAATCGACCAGACCACGATCATCAGCACATCCCCTGCAATCAACCCCACCATCAGCGGTTTGACACGCTGATAGCTGCGCTCGCCCCCGATGCGGATGACCGCCCATTTCACCAGGGCCGCCAGCAGGAAGGAGACGGCGAACATGCCGGCGGGATAGGTTCCCCAGATCAGGAAAATGACCGGGTGCAGGGGCCACCAGGGCAGGCGCAGGCGGGCCAGGGCGCAGGTCAGCACCAGCACCAGGCCGACCGCCGCCCAGGTGAGCACCGTGGGGTCGGGGCTGGCGTGGGCCAGCGATGCGAAGCTGGACAGTCCGGTGCTGGAGGACAATTCTTCGGTGGCCCGCAGGTGGTTGATGCCCTTGGTGGTCTCGTTGAAGACGGCCACCGGCATGTACCTGGGCCAGCCATCCGTGGAGAGCCCGTGGTTGTATTGCAGCAGCAGGGTGGCCGCCAAGGCCACCACGAAGCCCGCGACGATCATCAGGCCCATCCACGGGGCAGTGGCCCGCGGCTTGGCCGAGCCGATACGGTCGCTGAGCTGAAGGCCATTGGCCAGGTAGGGCCCGATGGCCTCGCGCGGATCGCCCATCATCACCAGGCTGGCCAGCAGGAGCAGAAGCAGGCCCGTGGGCCCGACGCCCTGCAGACCGAACAGCCCCGCCAGCATTGTCCCGGCGTACCAATCCGGCTGGCAGTAGAACAAGCCGGTCTCCACGTTGATGCGGGCCAGCACCAGCCCGGCCATGAGCAGGAGCAAGACAAAGAGAATGCTGAACAGCGGGGCCATGCCGCCGAAGTGGGTCATCAGGTACACGGCCCCGGCCGTAAACAGCACCATGCCGCGCCCGGCCCACACGGTGTAGGCAGGCGTCTCGGTGGCCCGCGGCAGGCCCACCATGCCTTTGAGCACGTTGAAATAATGCCGCCGGCCGAAGTAAAGGATCATCACGGTCATGCCCACATAGGCGCCAAAACGCAGCGCCGTTCCATTGGCCCCGACCGACAAGAGGCCGTTGTTCAACGTCAGCCCGAAGCTCATCAGAAGCGAACCCAGCAGCGTCCACAGCACCAGGGACAAGCCCAGGCTGAAGGTCACCCTTGTCTGAATGAAAAAGCCGAATCCGATGACAGATGGATAGATCACTCCATAGAACAGGCACCACGACCCGGGTACCCGCGCGGCGTTGGGGAACAGCTTCATCAGGGACGTCAGGTCGATCACCCGGTTGATACTCGGCAGCGGCAACTGCGGGTTCCAGGCCCGCCAGCCGTTCCACAGATGCACGGCGGCCACCACGCCCAACCCGATCCAGAACAGGCGGTTGGAGGCGATATCGGGCAGCCCCCGGCCGGGACTGCGGGCGGTGACCTCCTCCACAAACTGCACGGTGGGATAGGGCAGGACCTCCCGTTGGGACCACTGCGGATGCACCGCCACCAGCATGCACAAGGCGGCCAGCCCCATGAGCACCACTGCCCCACCCCAGAGCCGTATGGAGGGCCACCAGGCGCCCCAGGGTAGATCTCCCATCTGCCAGAGCGTGTATTGCTGACCTTCCTGGCGGCCTTCGTACAGCGATTCCGTCACATCCGACAGGACCTGGCCATCCGTCAGCAGGACCCCCGAACCCTGCGGCTGGGGGCGGATCAGGCCGGGAAACAGTGCCGCCAAGGCCGCCCGATTGAGGATTTCCGCCAGGCGGGGCGAGAGCGCGTGCTTCTGGAACGCCCCAGCCAATGGCACCGCATAGGCCGGCAGCCGCAGCGTTCCCATGACTTGGGGGCTGTAGAAGCTCGGACGGACCAGAGCGGCGTTGAGCCCTTTCACCAGGTCATCGCGCTGGCCTGGCATCACACGTCCGTTTTGGGCGATGAGGTCAATCAGGCGCTGCGTGTCCTGGGGAAGCTGATTGCGGACCCATTTTCGGGCCGGCGCAGCGCCGGGTTGTCCGGCCTGGTGTAACTGCTTTGCCAGTGCCGCCGCATCGGTAATGAACCCCGGTGCGAGCCGGGGAGAACCGCCCGGCAGAT
>JAJXSS010000291.1 GCA_021784455.1 Planctomycetota bacterium | reverse complement strand
CGCGGCTGCAGACGCCGGTGTTGCCCATGACGCTGGCAGTCTATTCGCTGTATCACACGACCGGCCGGCGCACGGCCCGATATCAGAGGGTTCGCGACGACCAGCAGGGCCGCATTACCCTCTACACGCTGGCCGAATGTCTGGAAAACAAGGGCCGCTTCCTCAAGCCTCTGGAAGAGGTTCTGGCCGAAGTGTGCGCCGAGCCGACCTGGATCTGGTGCTTCGACGACACGGCGAACCTGGATGACTGGTATGGCCGGCGCACCAGCGTGGACCTGGGCGCCGCCGGGTTGGCGCGGGAGATGGCGGCGGCGGTGGTGCTGCTGGGCGACCACCTCAGCCCGCAGACGCGCCAGCTCGTCATCGACAACTGCCGCCGGCGCATTTTGGATCCCTATCGCGCCGCCGTGGAGTCGGGGCAGGCCAACTATGCCACGGGCATGTGGTGGATCAATGCCCGCATGAACTGGAACGCGGTGTGTCACGCGGGGATCGTGGGCACGGCCCTGGGGGTGCTGGCGGATCGCCACGAACGGGCCTGGTTTATCGCGGCGGCGGAAAAATACACCCGCGACTACCTGCGCGGCTTCGGCCCCGATGGTTATTGCGCCGAGGGACTGGGGTACTGGAATTATGGGTTTTCCAACTACATGGCCACCTGCGAGATGATCTGGCAGGCGACGGGCGGCAAGGTGGACCTGTTCGACCAGCCCCAGGCCCGCCAGGCGGCGCTGTTCCCCTTTCGTCTGGAGATTATGAACGGCCTGTGGCCGGCTTACGCCGACTGCCCGTGGAACGTCGCCCCCGAATCGGCCCTGGCGGCCTTCGTCAATCGCCGCTATCGCCTGGGCCTGGCGCAGTGGCAGACCGTCGGCCTGCGCCGGCGGGTGGTTTCCATTCCAGTCATGCTCATGTACGGCTGCCCCAACAGCGCCAGCGAAACTCCGCCGGCGTCGTCGGCCGACGGTTACGAACTGCGCAGCTTTTTCCCTCAGGGCGGGGTGCTGACCTGCCGCCCGGCGTTGGGGTCGCCTTGCCGCCTGGGCGTTTCCATCAAGGGCGGCAACAACGCCGAATCGCACAACCACAACGATCTGGGCACCTTCGTGGTGGCGGTGGGCAAAGAGCTGCTGATTCTCGATCCCGGCGGCGAGGTCTACACCGCGCGGACCTTCAGCAAGAATCGCTATGAAAGCAATCTCCTCAACTCTTTCGGGCACCCGGTGCCGGTGGTGGCTGGCCAGCTTCAGCGGACCGGCGCGGAGGCTCAGGCGCACATCCTCGCCACCAGGTTCACCGACGCGGCCGACACGTGCATCATGGATCTCACCAGTGCCTATGCGGTGCCCGAGTTGAAAAGACTCACCAGGACGTTTGTTTATGATCGCCGGGGGGAAGGAACACTGACCGTTTCCGACGAATTCGCCTTCACATCCCCCCAGAGTTTCGGCAACGCCCTGATCACCCACGGTACCTGGCAGAAGGACGGAGCCTCGGCCCTGACCATCAGCCAGGGGGACGAAACCATCCGCGTGACGATTGACACCCAGGGCGTCCCGTTCACGATCGAGGGCCAGACCATTGAAGAGCAGCCGCTGGTCGGCCCCAAACCCACACGGATCGGCATCAACCTGACGCAGCCGGTGGCCGCGGGGCATGTGACGCTGACCATCACGCCCGTGGGGGCGCCACGGAGTTAGGCCGGCCGCCACCACCTTGAAAACACGGTGACTTGGCCAAAGGCCGGGAACATCCCGCCCGCAGCACCGGACCCGGCGCGGGGTCTGCCCGCGGGGTCAGGACTTTTTCCATGAAGGAGCGCTCAGCATGAGCAAAGCGATTCTCGAACGGGCGATGGAGCAGGGCGGCGGCATTCTGCGGCTGGCGCCGACCTGGGTGCCGCGCTCGTTCTGTATTCCCGGCCGACGCATCAAGCTGCACCCGGATGATTACTACGCCCTGGGCGGTAACCGCGGCGGGCTCGATGAACGCTGGCTGTCGTCGACCACGCCGGCCGACAACGGCCCGCTGACCAGACCCCACGAAGGCCTGAGCTTCCTCGTGTTTGCAGACGGCGGCCACCCGCAAAAGGTGCTGCTGCGCGAGGCGGTGGCCGAACTGAAGGACGCCCTGATCGGCGCGCGGTTGTGGCGTGACTACGGCGGCTGGCCGATCTACTCCAAGTTCTTCGACAACCAGGGGGCACTGCCGCACCACGTGCACCACCGCCAGGAACACGCGGCCAAGGTCGGGCAGGTGGGCAAGCCCGAGGCCTACTACTTTCCGCCCCAGCTCAACAACCATGGGGGGGACTTCCCCTACACCTTTTTCGGCTTCGAGCCGGGGGTCACGCGCGCGCAGGTGCGTCAGTGCTTGCTGGATTTCAAAAAGGGCGACAACAAGCTCACCAACCTGTCGCGGGCCTATCGCCTGCAGCCGGGCACCGGGTGGGATGTTCCCCCCGGGATCCTGCACGCCCCCGGCAGCCTGTGTACCTATGAGCCGCAGCGGGCCTCGGATGTGTATGCCATGTACCAGTCGCTGGTGGGCCAGCAGATCGTTCCCGAGGAACTGCTCTGGAAGGACACGCCCTCGGAGCATCAGGGGGATGTCGATTACCTGATGGAAGTGCTGGACTGGGAGGCCAACACCGACCCGGCCTTTGCCCAGAACCACTTCATGGCACCCCGACCGGTGCGCCCGGAGGCGGAAATGCGTGATGCCGGTTACAGCGATCAGTGGATCTGCTATCGCAGCCCGGCCCTGAGCGCCAAGGAACTGACCGTCCTGCCCGGCCGGTCCGTCCGCATCCAGGATGCCGCCGCCTACGGCCTGGTCCTGATGCAGGGACACGGCCGGATGGGCGTTTGGCCCGTCGAAACGCCGGCCTTGATCCGCTTCGGCCAGTTGACGCACGATGAGTACTTCGTCTCCGAGGCGGCGGCCCGGGCGGGCGTCCTGATCGAGAATCAGTCGCCCACCGACCCCCTGGTGATGCTCAAGCACTTCGGGCCCGGCAATCCGGACCTCTCTCTGTGAGGCATGCGCATCGGAGTCACGCCGTGCAGCTTGGCTACAAACGGATCATCCTGGACTACCACTTTTCCGAGTTTCTGCCCCAGACCCTCACCCGGGTCGATCCGGAAGACTACGTCCGCCGGATGAAGGCGGCCGGCATTGACGCGTTCCTGGTGTACGCCAAGGACCACTGGGGGCATGTCTATCACCCCAGTCGCATCAGCCCGCGGCACCCCCACGCCCCGGCGGATCTGTTTGGCACCCTGTTGAAGCTGTGCCGAGACAGCGGCATCACGTCCTACGCCTATACCACGCTGCTGTGGGATGAACACTCGGCACGCACCCATCCCCAGTGGCGGGCCAAGACCGCCCAGGGACAGTTGCTCAGCGGCGCGGATGCGGGCTGGAATTTCCTTTGTATCAACACGCCCTATCGCCAGTATCTGCTCCAGGAGATCGAGGAACTGGCCGCCGGGTACGATTTCCCCGCTCTGTTCATGGATATCCTGGGCTACGACGCCAGTGCGTTTGTCTGCCACTGCGACGCGTGCCGGGCCCGCTGGCGGCAGCAGTACCAGCAGGACATGCCCGCCGAACTGAACCTGGAGGATCGCCTCCGCTACACCCGGTTCCGCGACGGCTTCTACGGCGAATTCTACGGCCAGGTCCGGCAGATCCTGGCCCGGCACGGCAAGGCGGACTGCCTGCTGACGCACAACCACGGCGGCACCGCGCCGCAGTTGCCGTCCTACCTCGGCAAAGAGACCGAGCCGTTCGGGCAGGATTACGTGATCCCCCAGATCATCTGCAAGGAGACGCGCAACCGCGCCCGCGGGCGGGAAGTGGAGATCTATTTCGGCCGCTTCAACCGGTTCTGGGATTTCACCGTCAAGAGCCAGGCCTTGCTGCGCTGGGAGGTGATCAACGCTTTCGCCCACAACTGCGCCGCAACCATCATCGACCAGCCGCTGCTGGAAGGGCAGTTGGACCCGCAGGCCTACCAGACCATCGGCTATGCCTATGCGCACGGGGAGAAACTGCTGCAGTTCACGCGCGGCACCGAATCATATGCGGAGCTGGCGGTTTATTACGACCACGTAAACTACGAGGTGAACGCCGGCGCGGGGCATGAGGATTTCGTGGGGGCGTGCAAGTTGCTGATGGAAAGTCATCTGCCTTACGACCTGCTGACGGATTTTGACGATCCGGCGGACGTGAAGCGGCTGGCGGCGATTATCGTGCCGCACACGCCGCTCATGAGTGCGCGGATGCAGGCGGCGCTGCGGCGTTACGTCGCCGACGGGGGCACAGTCATCTGCGACTTCATGGCCGGCGCGTGGGACGACACCGGCCGGCCCTCGTCGAGCCGGCATTTTCTGGTGGATGTTCAGCACGCCTGGCCGGTGGATGCCAACTTCATGCGTCCGCAACTGGGCCCGCTGGGCGCCTACCTGCGGGTCGGGCCGATGCTCGAGGTGGCCGCCCAGGCGGACGACATTATCGTGGCGACCGTTCAGCCCGGCGCTTTGCAGCGCAACCAATGGGTCTGGGTCTCGCATAACACGCCCCCCGGAACTTTGACGAGCGCGCCGGCGGCCATCGTCCGGAGGCTGGACAAGGGGCGGCTGCTGTATTTCAATGCCGCGGTGTTTGCCGAGTACCTGCGCACCAATCTGCTGTCGCTGCGGCAGTTTCTGCGGGCCGCCCTGGAGCAAGTGTACAAGCCGACCTTGTGGGTCAACGCTCCCAGCGTTGTGGACGCCATTTATCAGCAGACGGATCGTCAAGCGGTGATTACGCTCAACTGCTGCACGCTGGATCGCGGCGGGAACGCGGCCAGTATGAATTACGGCACCAAGCCGCCGTTGTATATGAACATCAACGAAACCTATCCCATCGGTGGTATCGAGATCGTTTCGCGGCGGCCGGTCGCCGGGGTCACGCTGCTGGACGGCGCCGCAACCTTACCCGCGCTCGCTGCGGATGGGCTTTGGCACGTGGCGTTGCCGCCGGTGGAGGGTTATCAGGCGGTCCGGCTGGACTGGGGGTGAGGGCGCCGCAAAGCGAGGGCAGCAGGGGGGCAAGATCAGGGATCAGAGATCACAGATCCGAGATTCTTCCCACCAGCCAGCGGGCGAAATCCTCCTTGCTCATCCGGCTGGGGGTTGCGCGACGGCCATCGGCGTAAAGAAGCAGGGGGGTAATATCCTTCGCCTCCATTGTGCCCAGCGGATTGGCCACGATGGCGTCCACCCCTTTCTTGCGCATCTTGGCCAGGGCCCGATCTTCGAGATGCTCGGCTTCCTCCAGCGCAAACGCCACGATACGCTGCCCCGGCCGGCGCTGGCCGGCCAAGAGGGCGACCAGGTCGGGCGTGGGTTCCAGTTCCAATGTCAAGGGACGGGAAGGATCGCGGGGCAGCTTCCCTTCCAGCACCAGCCGGGGGCGGTAGTCGGCCACGGCCGCCGCCATGATCAGCACCTCGCACCCCCGGAAATGGGCATCGAGAAGCTGCTTCAGTTCGGCGGAGGACTCGAAGCGAAAGATGTGAGCCCCCGGAAGCTGGCGCCGAAGCTCGGCTTCATCCTGCCCCACCGGGCCCAGCAGCAGGGTGACTTCATGCCCGGCCTGGGTCGCAGCCTGGGCCAGCGCCAATCCCATCCGGCCGCTGGAGCGGTTGGAGAGGAAGCGGACGCTGTCGATGGGCTCACGGGTGGGCCCGGCGGTGATCAGGAACTGCATAGCCCCGAGTGTAACCGCTTATTACCCGCTGAACACCTGCGTGCCGCCCAGGTAGCCCTGGTAGACCAGGGCCCCCACAACAACCAGGCCCACGATCAGATAGCCCAGGGAGGCCCAGGCGTTCTTGCGATGCAAACGCCAGCGCCAGATGAACAAGCCCACCAGCAGGACGGCCAGGGAGGTGCCCAGCCACTTGTGAATGGCCATGCCCGTCACCCCCACATCCCCGTGGTCCCAGAACAGCCAGCCGGTAATGGCCGTGAAAGGCGTGATGAGGGTGGCAAAAAGCAGCGTCCACCACGCGGTATGGCGCAAGGGCTCATGCTTGCCCAGGCGGGCCAGAAGATCGCACCCC
>JAJXSS010000011.1 GCA_021784455.1 Planctomycetota bacterium | reverse complement strand
AGGCCGCGGCCAGGAACAGCCGGGTGATGGTCAGCGCGTTGGGAAAGTGACGATACATCAGGGTCGGCGCCGAGGGTGTCCGCGAATGCCGGGAAGCGCCCGTAATCGCGATGGACGCTGGGCAACAGTGTAATGCAGGATGGCCCGGAGGGAAGCGGCCCAGAGAAAATCAAGCCGGCCCGGCCCTACCCGCCGCCGACGGCCGACTGGCCGGCCAGGCGGCCGGTGCACCAGGCCCACTGGAAGTTATACCCGCCGACCCGTCCATCGACATCGAGAATCTCTCCGCACAGGTAGAGGCCTGCGGCCTTGCGCGAGGCCAGGGTGGCCGGGTCAATCTCCGACAGCGGCACCCCGCCGGCCGTAACCTCGGCGAAAAGGAAGCCCCGGTCGCCCACCACCGGCAGGGGCAGGGCGGTCAGGGCGTGGGCCAGACGCCGGCGGGCCTCGCGGGGAACCTGGCCCAGGGCGGTGCGGGGGTCGATCCCGGCTTGCTGCTGACACAGGGCATCGGCCAACCGGGCGGGCAGGTGGACCCGGCTCCGCAGCGCTTCGGCCACAGCCATCCGGGGCCGGTTGGCGGCCTGGGAAACGAAGTGCCCGTCAAGCTGGTCGAACGTCTGGCCCGGCAGGAGGTTGGCGGTCACGGTGGCAGCCGGGTCGGTGGTGTGGGCCGCGATCCAGTGGCGGCTGAGGTCCAGCACCGCCGGCCCCGACAGGCCAAAATGCGTCAGCAGCAGAGACCCTGCCTGGCGGTGCAGGACTTTACCCCGGCCGGTTTGGACGCTCAGAAGCGCGTCGATGCTGATGCCTGAGAGGGTGGTCAGCCAGTGGTCTTGGGGCAGGACCAGCGGCACCAAAGCCGGGAAGGGGGGGGTGATGGTGTGGCCCAAGCTCCGGGCCAGCGCATAGCCCGAGCCGTCACTGCCGGTCTTGGGCAGGCTCTGCCCCCCCGTGGCCAGAATGAGGCGGGGGGCTTTCAGAGGGCAGATTTCAGGTTTGAGATGGCCTACGATCGCGTTCAATGCAAAGCCGGTAGGGGTGCCGGTGATGCCGGTGACGCGGTGGCCGGGCAAAAGGCGCACACCCGCCTGGGCCGCTGCATGGAGGAGCGCATCCAGCACCGTACGGGCCTTGTCCGTGACGGGGAAGAGCTTGCCGGTTTCCTCCCGTTTGAGTTGGACCCCCAGTTCGGCAAAGAAGGTGATGGTGTCGGCCACCGTAAACGTCTGAAGGATGTGCCCCACCGGCCGCAGAGCCGAGCCTGCGAAGTCCTTCATGGTGACCATATCATGCGTGACATTGCACCGGCCCCCACCGGACACGAGGATCTTGGCCCCCGGCGAGGTCGCGGAGTCCAGCGCGGCGATGGCAAGGGACCGGCCGGCGGCGCGGGCGGTTCGCCCGGCCCAAATCCCGGCCATCAGACCGGCGGCGCCGCACCCGACGATGATCAGATCGTAAGTGGTTGACGGGTTAACTGGTTGTCCGGTTAACTGGTCAGACATCGCGCCTCTTCAACCAGTTGACCGCTTTACAGCTTGAGCTGCCCCAGACCGATGCCCAGCCCCGCGCCCTGGATGCCGCCCTTGAGGTTGGTGGGCTTAGGCTTTTTGGCGGCGGGCTTGGCGGCTTGGCCTGCCTCGGCCGGGGCCTGTTCAGCCACCGGGTGCTGGGCGGCCTTGAGCGACAGCCGAATGCGGCGGTTCTCTTCATCCACTTCCAGCACGCGGAACTGGTGCTTCTCGCCGACCTTCACCACCTCGGTCACGGTATTGACGCGCTTGTCCGACAGCTCGGAGATGTGCACCAGGCCCTCGACCCCCGGCTCCAGTTCGGCAAAGGCGCCGAACTCGGGGATGCTCAGAATGGTGGCTTCGACCAGCGTGTGGCGGGGGTACTTCTGGGCCGCGCCCAGCCAGGGGTTGCCCCCCGCCTGCTTCAGGCTCAGGGATAGCCGCCGCTTGGCGGGGTCCAGGGCCATGACGATGACGCGCAGCACGTCGCCTTCCTTGACGGTATCGCTGACCCGGACGTTGCGCCGCCAGGAGATCTCCGAGGCCGGCAGCAGCCCTTCGACGCCCGCGAACACTTCCACGAAGGCGCCGAAATCCTGCACCCGCATCACCCGGGCCGAAATCTGGTCGTGAACCTTCAGCCGTGTTTCGATGCCCTCCCAGGGGTCGGGGGCCACCTGCTTCAGGCCCAGGCTGATGCGTTTCTTGTCGGCATCGATCTTGAGAATTTTGACCTTGACCTGCTGGCCGACCTTCAGCAGTTCCTCCGGCCGGTTGACCCGGCTGTAACTCATGTCGGAGATGTGCAGCAGGCCGTCCACCCCGCCCAGATCGACGAAGGCCCCGTACTCGGCCAGGCTGCGCACCACGCCGTCGCGCAGTTGCCCTGTCTCCAGCGTCTGCCAGGCCTCCTCGCGCTGCCGTTCGCGTTCCTGCTCCAGATGCAGCCGGCGCGAGAGGATTACCCGGCGGTGGCGGCGGTTGATCTCCTGCACCACCCCCGGCAGTTTCTGACCGACAAACTGGGCCAGGTCCTCCACGTGGTGCAGGTCGATCTGGCTGGCGGGCATGAAGGCCAGGATGCCCCCGACCATTTCCATCTCCAGCCCGCCCTTGTTGGTGCCCACCACGCGGGCGTCCACCAAGGCGCCTTTCTGAAGCTGTTCCCAGGTCGCCCGGCTGACCGCGCCTTCGCGCGACAGGTGCACCAGCCCCTCAGCCTCATCCAGCCGTTCCACCACGAAGTCCATGACGCTGCCCAGACGCGGCGGGCGCTCAAACTGTGTCAGGGGCACCACCCCCTGGTTCTTGCCGCTCAGTCCCATCAACTCGACGAACACATCGTCGGGCGTGACGCGGACGATGCGCCCGCGTACCAGCTCGCTGGGGAAATCGGCCGATTCCTCCGCCTCGTTGGAGGCGGTCGGCGGGACCGGCTGGGCCGGTGCGGCCGTGGCCTGGTCCATCAGGTCCGCGACCGACTGACCCCCCAGGGCCGCTTCCACCTCGCGTTCGATTTCGGCGTCCAGGTTGTCCGAGGTGGCGGGCGCCGGCGGCTGGGGTTCAGGTCTGCCCGTCAACGGGGCCGCCGGCGCAGGCTGGCGGGGCGGGGCGCCGGCCGAGCTGCCCGGCGCGGCGGCCGATGTTGCCTGGGGGGTTGCTGTGGGGGCCGGGGTGGGGGTCCCCGTGGGGAGGGCGTTCTCGTTCTTCACGTCGCTCATGTTGGCATCTGCACAGGCGGTTGCGAATATCCCGTCAAGCTTACCCGCCTTTGTGTCAGGGGCCAAGTCGAATTGGCATCAGGACCAGCAGGATCCAGAACCTGATGGCGCCCGTTGCGCAGGCCGGAGTTGAGTCCGGGAGGTTCGGCCGGGGGCCCCGCCCTTCCTGGCCTTACGGGGACTCCAGCGGCAGGCCGTGGCCGGGCTTGTGGGCGTAGAGCAGGTTGTAGGCCACCGGGATCACAAACAGGGTGAACAGGGTGGAGGCCAGCAGCCCAAAGATCAGGGCCCAGGCCAGCCCCGAGAAAATGGGATCGATGGTGATGGGCACGGCCCCGAGCATGGCGGCCGAGGCGGTCAGCAGAATCGGCCGCAGACGCACCACCCGCGATTCCATGATGGCGTCGAACAGTGACCGCCCGCGACGCAGGGAGAGGTGGATGAAGTCCACCAGGATGATCGAATCGCGGGTGACGATGCCGGCCAGGGCAATCATGCCGATCATGCCCGTTGCGGTGAAGAACACCGGGTCGGGATACATGCCCACCTGGCCGCCGGTCACCTGATTGAGCAGCCAGAAGCCGGGCATCACGCCCAGGATGGTCAGCGGGATGGCCAGCATGACCACCAGGGGCAGCACAAACGAGCTGGTCTGCCAGACCAGCAGGATGTAGATCGCCACCAGGGCGGCCCCAAAGGCCAGTCCCAGGTCGCGGAACACATCCAGCGTGATCTTCCACTCGCCTTCGCCGGACCAGACCACGTGGATTCCCGCCGGTACGGCCCAGCGGATGCCCGAGCCGTTGTGGAAGAAGGTGCGTCCGGCCAGGGGCCGGCCCGGCGCGGTCGAGACCCAGCCCGAGCCGATGTGCATGGCCGGGCCTATCCCCGCGGGCTTGACTCCCGGCGGTCCGCCGGGCACCTGATCGGCCTGGATGTCCATGATGGGCTCGGCCGGAGCCCGGCCGGCCGTGTCGGCAAACACGTACACCACGCGGCGCAGATTCTTGTGGTAAATGGTCTGGTCTTGCTCCCGCTTTTCCCAGCGGCCCAGTTCGGCCAGCGGCACCGGGATGCCGCCGTTGCCCAGCACCCCCAGGCGGTCCAGATCATTTATGCTGGAGCGCTGGGCCCGGGGCAGACGCAGCTCGATCATCAGGGGGTTGCGCTCGGTGGGCACCCGCACGGTGCCGACATCCGTTCCGCCCAGAGCGGTGCGCACCACGTCGGCAATCTGCCGCACGCTGATGCCGTTCAAGGCGGCTTTTTCCTTGTCCACAATGAAGGCCAGCCGGGTCTCGGGAGCTTCGTGGGTGTCGTCGATATCGACCACCAGCGCCTCGCGGCTCAGGCGCTGGCGCACCGTCCGGGCCGCCGCCAGCAGGTCCGCGTAGGAATTGTCCGGCTGGCCGTAGACCTCAGCCACCAGGGTCGAGAGCACCGGCGGGCCCGGGGGCGTCTCCACCAGCTTCATCCGCAGGTGATGGCGGTCGGCGATGGCCTGCAGATCGGGCCTCAGACGCAGCCCGATGGCGTGGCTCTGCATGGCCCGGTCCTGCTTGGGGGCGAGATTGATGCAGATTTCGGCCACATCCGGCCCCTGGCGCAGGTAGTAATGCCGCACCATCCCGTTGAAATCCATGGGCGAAGCCAGACCGACATAGCTGGTCAAATCCACGACTTCGGGTACGCGCTTCAGGTAGGCCTCGAAATCGCGTACCGCCGCATCCGTGCGTTCCAGGGTGGTGCCGCGGTCGGTATCCAGCACCAGCAGCAGCTCGTTCTTGTTGTCAAAGGGCAGCATCTTGAGCGGTACGTGGCGGGTCATGGCCAGCATGGCCGCCGCGACCGTCAGGCCCCCCATGGTCAGCAGGAACAGCCACGCAGCCCAGCGGTGCTTCAGCAGCGGGGCCATGAGCGGATAGAAGAGCTTCCACAGGAAAGTCTGACGCACGGCGTCGATGTCGTGGGGATCGGCAGAGGAGGGGTTAGGGGCAGGGGGCAAGGGGCACGCAGACCCCTCACCCTGTCCTGTCCCTGAAGACGGGGAGAGGGTGGAAGCGGCGGATGCGGGCCCGCTTGCCCCTTGCCCCTTTCCGGAGGTGCTCCTTGCCCCTTCTTCGTGGTAATGCCGGCGCAGCACGTGGTAGGCCAGCCAGGGGGTGATGGTGAAGGCCACCACCATGGACATCAGCATGGTGATGGGCACGTTCAGGGCCATGGGCCGCATGTAGGGGCCCATCATGCCCGTGATGAAGAACATGGGGATGAAGGAGAGGATGACGGCCAGGGTGGCGGCGATGAGCGGTGGCCGGATTTCGCTGACCGCTTCCAGCACGATATGCCGCGTGGCCTTCTTGCGCACCGAGAAGTGGCGCACGATGTTTTCCACGTCCACGATGGGGTCGTCCACCAGCAGACCCAGGGACAGGATCAGGGCAAAGAGCGTCACCCGGTTGATGGAAAAGCCAAACAGATAATTGACCGCCAGGGTCAGGCCGAAAACCACCGGCACGGCCACGGCCACGATCAGGGCTTCGCGCCAGCCCAGGCTGATCGTCAGCAGGGCGATCACCGTCAGTACCGCCACCAGCAGGGCTTCGACCAGCTCGTTCACCTTGTCGTCGGCGGTGCGGCCGTAGTTGCGGGTCACGAGCATCTGCATGTCGCTGGGCATGACGCTGGTGCGCAGCTCGGCCGCGGCTTTGAGTACATCTTCGGCCACCCATACGGCGTTGGTGCCCTTCTTCTTGGCGATGGCAATGGTGACGGCGGGGGTGGACGTCGGTGTCTGAACGAGCCGCGACCGTAAGGGCGCGGTCTGAAGACCGCTGACGGACGTGCGCGGCTCGTCAAATCCGGAAACCACGCTGCCCGCGGCGCCGGCCTCGGCCAGGGCGCGGGCCGGGCCCCAGGTGTGACGCACGTAGTCCACCGTTTCCGCCGGACCGTCCACGACCCGCGCCACATCCTTGAGAAAGACCGGCTGGTTGTTGTACACCGCCACCACGAGCTGGCGCACCTCGTCGGCCGAGGCGAAGGCATCGCCCACCTGCACCGTCTGCACGCGGTCCAGCCGGTCGAAATGTCCGGCCGTGGCGGTCACGTTGGCGGCCTGGAGGGCCCGCTGGATGGTGAGCGGGTCCACCCGGTAGGCCCGCATGCGGTCCGCATTCAGGTACACCTCGACCACCCGGCTGGGCCCGCCGATCACGTAGGCCCGCGACAGATTGGGCACCGCCGACAGACGCTGCACCATTTCTTCGGCCACCCGTTTCAGCGTGTATTCATCCGGCCCGTGGCCCGAGGCGGTGGAACCCGCCGGCAGGGGCGTCTTGCCCGTCAGAGTCAGGGTGACGATGGGCACATCGTCGATCTCGACCGGCTTGATCACCCAGCCTTTGACGGCCGGGGGCACCTGGTCCAGGTTTTCATCGATCTTCTTGTAGAGCTTGACCAGGCTGCGCTCGCGGTCTTCCCCGACATAAAAGCGCACGGTGATGATCGCCTGGTCGCGCTTGCTCATCGAATAGACGTATTCCACCCCGTCGATCTGATAGAGCAGTTTCTCCAGCGGCGTGGAAACCAGTTGCTCGATTTCCTGGGCCGAGTGCCCCGGGGCCGAGACGAACACATCGGCCATGGGCACGACGATCTGGGGGTCTTCCTCGCGCGGTGTGATCCACAGCGCTGCCATGCCCACCAGGGCCGACAGCAGGATCAGGATCAGCGACAGGTTCGTGTCCAGGAAGGTCTTGACGATCTTGTTGGTGAAATCGTGATGCACTTCGGGTGCAGGGGCGGCGGCCTGGTCAGTGGATTCCGGGGCGTTCCGGGCGGGGTCAGTCACGGGCCACCTCGCGCACCACCTGGTCGCCCGGGTTCAGGCCACTGAGCACCTCCACCAGCTTGCCGTCGTCCAGATGCCGGCCCAGTTGCAGAGAGCGGCGCTCGACCCCATCGGCCGTGGCGACCTTCACCATGTCCAGTTGCCCCACGTGCTGAATGGTTCCAGCCGGTACCACCAGCACCCGTTCGCTGCCCAGGGGAATCAGCAGCCGGCCGAACATGCCCGGCTTGACCCCCGGGTGGCACGGGCCGGTGACCTTGACCAGGAAGGAGCGGCTGGCCGATTCGGATTCGGGGACGATCTCGGCCACGTGGCCGGGGCAGGTCAGGTGCAGCGGGTCGATCGCCACCTCCAGCATCTGCCCGACGCTCAGACGGTCGGTCAGCGATTCCCGCACCGAGGCCACCATCTGCATGGTCGGACCGTACATGGTGACCACCGTCTGGCCGGGGCTGACCATGTCGCCCACATCCACCTGTTTGTCCACGATGATGCCGGTGCTGGGGGCCACAATGGTGGCGTAGGACAGATTCGTGCGGGCCTCCACCACCGCCTCACGCAGGGCCGTGACGCTGGCCTGGGCCGCCCGCCACGCGGCCGAAGCCCGGTCGAATTCAAGCTGCGTGGCCGCGTGAGCGGCCAGAAGCTTCTGCAACCGGTCGTATTCCAGCTTGCGCTGGTCGGCCTGGGCGACGCCCGCTGCCAGCGACGCCTCGGCCTGCTGCAGACGGGCCGAGAGGTCGGCGCTGTCCAGTTGGATCAGAACATCCCCGGCTTGGACGCTCTGCCCGGCTTTGACATTCACCTGCACCACCCGGGCCAGGATCTTCGATGCCACCTGGGCCTGGGTGACGGGGCGCACCGTGCCCACTGCCGATTCCACGATGGGGACGGAAATGAGCCGGGCGGCCACCAGATCGCCGGCCGGTACGGTGGTGGGGCGGATGTCGGGCGGGGTGGTGGGGGGGATCTTGGCGTGGAAGACGCCGGTGAGGTAGAGCATCAGCACCACGACAAAGGCCGCCGCGGCGGCCACGGCCAGCAGGCGGCGCAGGGTGTGGGTCAAAGCGGGGGGGATCTTGGGCCGGGCCATGGGGGTTCTCCAGTCTCGGGATCGGCAATCGGCGGTTACCGGAATATCAATACATCACAACATCATGATATATTGAGAATATAACCAAGGCAAGTCCAGGGGCTGGGCAAGCGATATCGGGGTCAGGATATAACGCGCGGGCGAACTGGCCAAGGGCCCCGGCGGCCACAGGCATCAATCAGCCCCGTGACTGCCCTCCCAGGACATTCGCCCGTCGTTGTCGATCATCAACGCCACCATGCCCAGCGCGGCACTGGCCAGCCGGGTGGCGCCCTGGCCGGTGATCAAGGTCTGCCAGCGGTCGCGCCGCAGCCGGACTGGACCGCAGGATTGCAGGACAATCTTGGGATGCACGGCCGCGAACCAGGCGGGCGATGAAGCGACGAAACTGCCGTGATGGGGCAGGTCGGTCACATCAGCATGCAGGTTCCGACCACCGGCCAGAAGGCCCGCTATGGCGGCATCCTGAATGTCCCCGTTCAAGAGCACCCGATGCCCTGCGGCCTCCAGGGACAGCACCAGGGACATATCGTTGGTCGGCAGGAGCCGGGCCTCCTGCTGAGGTCCCGGCCAGAGCACGGAGAGTTGCACTTCATCCCAGCGCTCCCGCCAGCCCCGTCCCGCCGTCTGGATGGGAATGCCGCGCCGGCGCAGCCCCTCCAGCAGGACGCCGCCCGCCTCCCGCGGGTGCAGGGCCGCTTCGGCCAGGAACTGCGGAGCCACCACCGCCCGGCCAAGGGGGATCGCGTCCGCCAGATCCAGGCTGCCGCAGATGTGGTCCAGGTCCGTGTGCGACAGGAACAGACTGTCAATTCGCCGGATGCCCAGCCGGCGCAGGGCGGGGATGATGCGGGTGGCCGCCACATCCATGTTGCCCGCCGAGCCGCAGTCGAACATCAGGTGGTGGCCCCGCCCGTTGGTCAGCAGCATGCAGGTGCCATCGCCCACGCTCAACATGCGCAGCGTGAGCGCCGGTGCCGTCCGGCCCCGCCACCCCTTGGCCAGAAGCCCCGGGTTCTCTAGGAAAATCAGCCAGCCCAGGCAGACACCCAGGCCGCCGAGCAGGGCCCAGCGCCGGCCCGCCAGCCGGCCGGATAACCAGGCCACGATCAATGCCAGGGCTCCGATGGTCCAGCCCAGCGTGACCGGCTGCCGCAGGTCCAGCGCCCCGGCCGGCCAGCGGCTGCCGGCCTGAGTCAGCCCGATCATCAGCCGCGCCGATTCCCCGGCCGGCCCCGCCAGCCACGCTCCCAGCGGGGGGAAGACCAGACCCGCCGCCAGTTTGGCAAACCCCAGCACCAGAACCACGGTGGCCACCGGCATCTCCACCAGTGACAGCCCCAGCGCCACCGGGCTGACCAGCCCGAAGTGATACGCCACCAGCGGCAGCCCGATGGCAAAGCCCACTACGTTGGCCGCCAGCATTTGGCGCAGCCGCCGGCCCAACCATCCCGGGCGATGGGCCGCCGTCGGGATCAGCGGCGGCGGTGGGGCCCACCGCTGCGCCAGCGGGCCGGCCAGACACAGGAGCCCGGCGGTGATGCCAAAGCTCAGTTGGAAGCCAGGGTTCCACAGATCCCCTGGCCGCAGGATCAGCACCAGCCAGGCCGACAAGGCCAGGAGTTCCAGGGCACTGCTGCGCCGGCCGGTGGCGTAGGCCAAAGAGAACACCCCCGCCATCAGCGCCGAACGCACGATTGGGGCCTGCATGGGCAGCAGCAGCAGATAGGCCAGCAGCACCCCCAGAACCACCAGGGCCGCCAGCCTCGGCCGGGGCAGGGCCGCCCGCACCAGCAGCCAGACCGTGCCCAGCAGAATCGCCAGATGGGCCCCGCTGATACTCAGAATGTGAACCATGCCCGTGCGGCGGAAAGAGTCCTGGACCTGAGCCAGGGGATCGGTCCAGCGGGCCAGCAGCAGGGCATCGAGCAGGGCGGTTGAGGCGGTATCGGGGGCCAACCCCAGATTCAGGGCGCGGGCCGCCCGATCCGAAAGACCTTGCCGCCACGCCGCCCAGGCCGCACGCGGCGGATTGTGCCCCAGAATCCGGTAGTCGCCCGCCGACTCCAGCAAGAGACGCCCCACGATGCCCCTTTGCCGCCACAGGGGGCCCAGATCGCGTTCCCCCGGGTTTTGGGGCGGCTCCAGGGGCAGCAGCCAGCCCGTCATCCGCACCCGGTCGCCGACGCTCAGGTCGTGGTCTTCCCCGGCCAGACGAACCATCAGCCGCCCGCGCACGGGGCGCTGGGCCGGGCCGCGGGCGACGTCCTGATCGACCCCAAGCGATTCGACGCTGATCGTGGTCAGCGTATGTCTGGGCAGCCATCGGGCCAAAGGGGCCAAGGCCCCATGCGGCGTTTGGGCGGGGTGCGGTAAGTCATCGACGACCCCCACCACCTGCGCAATGCGAGGTTCCGATGTGATCCACCGGCCCAGGTCCAAGGGGGACTGGCTCGGATCCTGCGCGGCCGCCCACGCCGCCCCCAGGGGGACCAGGGCGACGAGACCCCAGGCACGCGCCCCGCGCCGACGCCGCAAGATCAGCATCGCCCACATCAAGGCTATCGCCGGGGCCGCTAGGGCCAGCCAGAGGCATGGCCCGCCCCCCCAGCGCTGCGCGGCCAAGCCGGTCATCCACAGACCCGCCAACACACACCACGGCCCGGCCACCGCCCTGGATTCCTGCCCGGCATACTCCAACTTCTCGGACATGATGCTTCATATCATGCCTGCACGGGGCCGAATGCGTCAAAAAGGGCCCCTCGGAGAATGGCTGGCGGTCGAGCCAGAGCTCCCCGTGGCCAGCCCTCTGGGCGGCTGGGCAGGGTCGCCCCGGCCCCGCGCTGGCCGCGTGCGGATCCCATGCAAAATAGGTCTTGACTCACCGGGCAACCCGGGGAAAATATAGATAGGTGGGGTGGGAAAATGGCAAGGCTCCGGCAGGTGCCGGAGCGGCGGCCCGACTGAAGCAGGGCAGTCAACCAGGCCCATTGCCAAATACGGCAGCTCCGGCCGAGCCGAAGAAGAACCGACCGTACGAGGCTGACAGCGCGCATGTGAAGGCGAGCCCCGTACGGCCGGTTTTTTGTTGGCCGGGGGAGTCACACAGGCTGAGGCGCAACCGGGGCATGGGGGCCACCGGTCACCCCCGCTACCCGCGTTTCACTTCGCGAAATAGAACCGGGCCAGAATGGCTTCCTCCCCCGCTGGCGTCCGCCGTCCCCAGGGCGGTACGTTCTGTGTCGGGATGGCGTTGCCTTCGATGATGCCATCCTGGTCCACGGTGTGGAACCCCGCCACCAGCAGGCCCCGGGGCAGGGGCAGAATCCCCGTCAGGGCGGTGTTGTTGGCGCCCACCCCATTCGTTGGGTTCCACTTGCCCGTCAGGATCGTGGAGTAGACCAGGGTGGTCAGGTCCGGGCTGTATACCCGCGCGAATTCCGCCCAGACCGACAGGCCCTCCCAGGGCTTAAGCATTTTCTGGTAGGCGTTGGCCGTGGTGATGGTGCGCTGCCCCGAGCCCAGGATGTAGATGCGGCCCTGGCCGTCCACCTGCACCACCGGCCGCAGACGCGTCAGGCCCACATCGCCGCGGTTGCGGTCGTGATCGAGCCAGCCATCGAGGTTGGGGTCCTTGTAAGCGTCCTGCGTATCCCAGCGTCCCAGGCCCTCGGCGTATTCCCCCACATAGGTGGCATTAAGCAACGTGCCGTTTTCCAGGGTCAACCGGCCCAGCCACCCGATGAAAAACTGATCGCTGGTGCCGTCAAAAAAACTCTCGAACGACCGGCCGGGATTTCCCGGGGCCTTGACCCGATCCCCGCGCCACAGGTTGTGCGGCGCATTGCCAAAACAGCGGGCCTGCACCACCAGTGCCGCCCGGTCGGCCGGCTGGGAGTAGTCCACCGCCAGGGCCGTGACAAACTGCTGGGATGGGGAGTTCGCCTTGCTCTCGGTGTACAGCCGGCTCCACCACTTGAGCGACCCGTCGGCGTTGAACGCCACCACGGCCGGCTCCACATCCAGTTGATCGTTGGGCAGCCGCGACTGGATGGACAGGCCCAGGTATAGATCGTTGGTTCGCCGGTCCACCACCAGGCCCTGGGCCGCGCAGGTGTTGGCCGGGCCCAGGCGATAACCCGTGTAACCCGGCCCCTGCGAGGATTCCATCGGATGGTGCGGATCGAACGGGCCCGCGAAGAAGGCGTCCAGCGGCCAACGCCCGCGCCGCTTGCCGCCGTTGCCATCGGGCTGCTCCACGTGGTAATCCTCGGCCGTCCAGGAGCGCAGCGATCCCTTGCCGCGCGTGCCCAGCGAGATCACGCTGTAACGCACATCCTTGCCCTTGGAGGCGGGCTCGCCCCACCACGGCCCCCGGTCGGTCAGGTGGTAGCGCCAGCGTTCCACCGGAGCCAGGTGCCCGTGTGCATCCAGGCAGTAGACGGCTGACCACGCGTCGGGATTGCGGCTGAAAGGCTCCCCCGCCACCAGGTACACCCGCCCGTCGGAAGTGACATCCCACGGTTGATCCAGGATCAGGGATCCCACCGCAGCCACGTTGTATTCCCAGCTAAACCCCGTGGGCACGCGGTTCAGAAAATTGCCGTTGAGCTTGGCGATGAAGTAGCCCACATCGCCCCCGTCTATCTTGGGATCGCCGTGCACCCGCGGGCCCGAAATGTAAAGGTCCCCTGTCTTTTTGCCCGGGGCCGCGTTGGTCTTGATGCAGCGGATATCGTTGATCAGCCCCTTGGGCAGGTACACCACCTGCAGAATGTGCTGCAGATCATGCGACAGGTGCAGGATATAGGTGACTTTGCCGCTGTCAGCGCTGCTGATGCCTCCGGCCGGCAGCGCCGTGCGCGGCACCCCGGCGGGGATCCAGTTCAGATCCCGGGCGTTGCCCGACACCAGCAGTGTGCCATCCGACAGTTCAAAAGCAGTGACGAATTCCTGCGGGCCCGGCCCGCCGGCATAGGTGACGATGTCGCGCGGATCGGCCCGGGCCACGGCCGCCAGGACCGGCAAGATCAGCATCCCAAGCAGCACGGACCAGTGCAGCCTCATGGCGCCTCCCATCGGTTGGTGTCTCCATGGTATAGCAGATGGCCCCGCATCGCGGCCGTTCGGAGCCGCTTTTCGCAGGCCACGCAATAACGGGTCTCTGGGGCGCCCGGGCCACTGGCTTACAGGCGTGGGCTCGTCCCGGCGCTGGCCCCTTCAGGGGGCCGCTTTGGCGCACGCCTGGCACAGGCCAAAGAGCCAGACTTCATGGTCTTCCACTTTGAAGCCCTGGGGCATCCGCTTGCGGGGGTCGCCCAGCAGGCAGCCGGGGATGTCGAACACCTGCGTGCAGCGCCGGCAGCGGAAGTGGTGGTGGTGGTCCAGGCCGGCCAGTTCGTAACAGGTCACCCCCCCGGGCTGAAGCACCGGCCGCAGCCACCCTTCCTCCAGCAGCCGGTTGATGGTGCGGTAGACCGTGGCCTGACCCACTTGGGGCAGGCGTGCGGCCGTCCGCTGCAACACCTCGGGCGGGCTCAGGGGCCGGCGGGCGGCCTGGAATACCTCCCGGATGGCTTGACGCTGGGCGGTGTGGCGGTCCATGGCGCATTCCTGTCGGGGCCACTGCCGGCGACCTGCCGGAACGAGCCGCGCCCGGAAGAAAGCGATCTGCGCCGGCCACGCCCGTGCATGCCTCTTCTGTGCCCGGCCCCGACCGCTTCCTCGCGGCGACGGCTCCTCCTGCGCGAAAGAGAGCGGCGCAGCTTGACCTCTATATGATAATGAATTATCATTAATAAGTCAATCCCCCGGCCCGGCGGCCGCGGCTGGGCCTGAAAGGACGCCACCATGATCGCCCCAACCTCCCGCTTGTCCTTCGCGTCCCGGAGGCGTTCCCGCCCGGCGCGGCCGCCCGTTTCCCGCCTGGCGGGGCTGCTCCTGGCTGGCCTGCTCCTGGCCCTGGCGCTCCCCGCGGCCCCGGTGTGGGCCGCTCCCGCCCGGCCCCTGCGCGTGGTGACCACCTTCAGCATCCTGGATGACATGACCACGGCCGTGGGCGGGCCCCACATCAGCGTCACCACCCTCGTGGGCCCCGATGGCGATGTGCACACCTATGAGCCCAGCCCGGCTGATGCCCGGGCCCTGGCCCGGGCGGACGTGGTCATCCGCAATGGCCTGGGCCTGGAAAGCTGGTTCGACCGTCTCTACGACGCCTCAGGTTCCAAAGCCAAACTCATCGTGGCCGGCAAGGGCGTGCACGTGCGTTACGTGGACAAAAGCGGCACGAAGGAACCCGACCCGCATTGCTGGCAGGATGTGCGCAACGCCATGGTGATGGTGCGCAACATCCGCGATGGCCTGTGCGCCGCCGATTCGTCCGCCGCCGCCAATATCAAGGACCGGGCCGCCCATTACCTTAAGGAACTGCAGCAGACCGATGCCTATATTGCCAAAACGGCGGCCGAAATCCCCTCCCCCGAGCGCAAGCTGGTCACCTCCCACGATGCCCTGGGCTATTTCGCCCGGCGCTATGGCTTCCAGGTGATCGGCCAGGCGCTGTCCAGCCTGAGCACCGAGGCGGCGGAGCCCTCGGCCCGCGAGATGGCCGACATCATCGAGGAAATCCGCCGGGCCCACGTGCCCGCCGTTTTCACAGAGAATATCCACAGCCCCAAGCTCATGGACCAGATCGCCCGCGATGCGCACGTGAAGATCGTCACCAGTCTCTATACCGATGCCCTGGGGGCCCCCGGTACGCCTGGAGCCACCTACATCGGCATGATGCGCTACAACATCGACACCATTGCCAAGGCGCTCCACCCGTGACCCGCTGGATGATCCCCTACGGCCGGCACCTGCACCATGACGCCGTCCCCGGCGTGGCGGCGCTGGAAGTCAGCGATCTGACCGTGGCCTATCCCGATGGGCGCACCGCCCTGCGCGAGGTTACGCTCCGCGTGCCCGCCGGGCAGCGCCTGGCCCTGGTGGGCCCCAACGGCGCCGGCAAGAGCACCCTGCTCAAAGCCGTGGCGGGATTGCTGAACCCCGCCGCCGGGCGGGTCCGCATCTATGGCCAGCCCGTGGGCCACTGCCGCCATCGCGTGGCCTACCTGGCCCAGAAGGGCGAGGTGGACTGGCGCTTCCCCATCAGCGTGCGCCGGCTGGTCCTGACGGGCCGGTACGTGCACCTGGGCTGGCTGCGCCGCCCCCGGCCGGCCGACCGGCGCATCGCCGAGGATGTCATGCAGCGCCTGGGCATTGCCCACCTGGCTGATCGCCAGATCGGCGCCTTGTCCGGCGGCCAGCAGCAGCGTGTGCTCCTGGCCCGGGCCCTGGCCCAGGAGGCCGAACTGCTCCTGCTCGATGAGCCCACCACCGCCGTGGATGTGGATACGCGGCAGGTCCTGACCGGCGTCCTGGATGAATTGCAGAGCCTCGGCCGGACGCTGGTCGTGGCCACTCACGACCACGCCCGCCGCGATGCCCAGTACAACCAGATCGTCTACCTGCGCGAAGGCTGCCAGGTTCACCTGTCTCCGGAAAGACCGTCCGATCCCCCCCCGGCGCATTCCCTCGAGCACAACCATGCACATCCTGCTTGATCCCTTCACCTTCAGCTTCATGCAGCGCGGCCTGCTCGCGGTCATCCTGGTGGGCATCGCCTGCGCCACTCTGGGCACCTACGTGGTCCTGCGCCAGATGGCCTTCATCGGCGATGCCCTGGCCCATACCGCCATGCCCGGGCTCGTGGTCGCCTATCTCTACGGCTGGAGCCTCTTCTTCGGGGCCCTGGTGGCCGACCTGGTGACCGCCCTGGGCATCGGGGCCCTGTCCCGGCGCCGCGATGTGCGCGAGGACACGGCCATCGGCATCCTCTTCACCGGCATGTTCGCCCTGGGCATCGTGATCATGAGCTCCACCCGCTCCTTTCGCGATCTGGATGAAATGCTGTTCGGCTATGTCCTGGCCGTGACCACCACCGACCTGCGCCTGATGGCCGCGGTCACGGTCTTGGTGCTGGTGACCCTGATGCTCCTGCACAAGGAAATGGAGCTGACCTCGTTCGACCCCGGCTACGCCCAGGTGATCGGCATCAAGGCGGCCATCCTGCGTCTGGTGCTGCTGGTGCTGCTGGCCCTGACCATCGTGTCGTGCATCCAGGTGGTGGGGGTGGTGCTCACCAGCGGCCTCTTGATCACCCCGGCCGCCACCGCCTCCCTGGTGACCCGGCGCCTGCGCGGCATGATGGCCCTGGCCGTGCTGGTGGCTTTGGCCGCGGGCGTGGGCGGGCTGTACGCCTCCTACTACTTCAACTTCGCCGCCGGCGCCTCCATCGTCGTCCTGTGTTCGATTCTCTTCACGCTGGTGTATATCTGGAAAACCCTGGCCGACCGGTGGGTCCGTCCGTCCCGCACCTGATCCGCCCGCCGGGCGATCTTTCCCCCCGCTCCTGCAGCCCGAGGCCGGGCTGGGCGTTGGCGTTGAGAAGGGGCTGGCCCCGTGGCCGGCCGATCGCCAGTCCCGGTCTCAAGGAAACCGCAGCTCCAGGACCCAGGCCTGCCAGCGCTTCTGGAAGCCCGCCAGGTCGCGCTCCCCGGTCACGCGCTGCAGCGTCTGATAGCCGCTGGGGTCCTCATCGGCGTGCTCCCGGAACTCCTTGTAGAAGCGAATGACCAGCCCCTGCTGCTGCAGGTAATAGCACAGGTACCGGGCCATCGCGTAGTGCAGTCCCGAACCCCCGGCCCCCCCGGAACCTCCGGTATTCGGCCCGTAAAAGCCCTCGGCCTCCAGGGAGCACAGGTCCTTGAACGGGGGCAGCGGCCCCTGGCGGATGGCCTGCTGCAACCCCGCCAGGCGCCAGTTGGTCAGGCCCAGAATGTGACCGTGGCGCTCCTCGCATTGCTCGTACAGGGAGCCCATTCCCTCATTGAACCAGGGCGGGCACTGGGGAAAGTTGGCCGCCATGAACGGATGCACGATCTCGTGTACCAGCGTTCCGCCGCCGGTGGCGATGTTCATGATCAGGGCGTGGTGCCGCGCCGAGTAATAGCCGTACGGCGTGGTCGGCCGGTCGTGAAAGAGCTCCCACGCATGCTGCCGGTAGCTGGCCTGGTCCTGAAAGAGCCAGATGTCGATGATGGGGTCGGGATCTTTGCTGAAGTAATCGCGTTTCAGCAGGCGCACCGCCCAGCCCACGGTCTGCGCCGCCCGCTGGCGGACGATGTCGGCCGGCTCATCTCCCACCACGACAAACGGCCGGGCCGGGACGATCGTAAACCCCCCGGGCACCCGCTTCGTCAAGGCTTCCACATGTGCCCGGTACTTCTCTTGTCCGGGTTGGGTTGCCGCGGTCTCCCCGCGCACCCCCGGAGCCAGAGCGGCCAGTCCCCCGGCCAAGACCCCCAGCCACACCCAGCCTGCCGGCCACGATGCGGCGTGCTTGCGCATGGTGAGTTCCCTCCCACGCTCCAACCCGGCCCCGGCCCAATCACAGCGGCTGGGCGTGGCGCTCGGGCGCCACCAGGTCATCATATGTCTCCCGCGGCCGAATAATTGTAGCCTGCGCCCCATCCACCAGAACCTCGGCCGGGCGTGGCTGGGCGTTGTAGTTCGACGCCATCACCATCCCGTAGGCTCCGGCCGTGAACACCGCCAGAAGATCGCCGCGGGCCACTGGTGGCAGGGCCCGGTCGCGGGCGAAATAGTCTCCGGTTTCGCAGATTGGGCCCACCACGTCGCACTTCTCCAGCCCCTGCTGGTGCATGGCCCGGTGCCGCGTCTTGGGCTGGTGCATGGGGGTCACCCGCGTGGGCCAGATGAAGTGGAAGGAGTCGTACAGCGTGGGGCGGATCAGGTGGTTCATGCCGCTGTCCACAATGACGAATTTCTTGGCCCCGCCCATCTTGATGTACTGCACCCGCGTCAGCAGCACGCCCGCATTGGCCACGATCGTGCGCCCCGGCTCCAGGATAAGCCGGCCGCCCTGGGCCACGAAGGGTTTCAGCAGCGGCACCAGCTTGTCCGCATAGGCCGCGTACGGCGGCGTCTGGCGCTCTTCGTAATCGGCGCCGAAACCCCCGCCCAGGTCCAGGGCGGTGATGGCCACGCCCGTCGCCTTCAGATCCGCGATCAGTTGCAGGGCTTTCTCCACCGCCTCCACATAGGGCTCCACCGTGTAGATGGGCGAACCGATGTGCATGTGAAGGGCGCTCAGGTGCAGGTGTGCGTCTTTGCCGTAGCGCTCAAAAAAGCGGTGGGCCCGTTCCAGGTCCACCCCGAACTTCGTCTCTTTCTTGCCCGTCGTGGTCTTGGCGTGCGTGCGGGCATCCACATCGGGATTGACGCGCAGGGCGGCGCTGGCCTGGCGGCGCATCTGGCGGGCAATCGCCGCGATGTTCTCAAACTCCGCCTCGGATTCGATGTTGAACCAGCCGATCCCGGCCTCCAGGGCCATGCGGATCTCGGCATCCGTCTTGCCCACCCCGGCGTAGACGATGCGCCCGCCGTCCACCCCCGCCTCGCGGGCCCGGTAGAGTTCCCCGCCGGACACCACATCCATCCCGGCCCCGCGCTGGGCCAGCAGACGCAGAATGTGCAGGTTGCCGCAGCTCTTGATCGAGTAGCAGATCAGGGGGTCCACCGCCGCAAAGGCCTGCATCAGGCCGTCCAGGTGATCGATCAGGGTGCGCCGCGAATAGACGTACAGGGGCGTGCCGGCGCGGGCCGCCAGATCGTCCAGGTTGACCTGTTCGCAGAAAAGCTGGCCGTCGCGGTATTGCATCTGGTCCATAAGTAAGTCTCAGGCAGGGCGGGTCGGTAAGAGGGAAGATCATAAGTCACGCATCGACCCAGGCAAAGCGTCAGGGGCCGCTGCCGGGGCGAACCCAGGGGTCTGGTCTGGACGCGTCGCGGCCGTTGGTCCGCCACCCCGGTCAGGAACATCAGGATTTGTCCTGATCCCGGGGGCAGGCTATTCTGATAGGGGATACACGGGGCTGGGGTGCCTGCGGATCGAGGTCACGGGATGGTCTGGGCGGCAGGGAAGGGGTCCTATCGTGGAAGCGCCATTCGCCGGCTCACGCTTTCAGGGGTTGCGCGTCCTCCTGGTGGAAGACAGCTATCTGATTGCGCAGGACCTCGAGAGAGTGCTTACGGCCCTGGGGTGCGCCGTGGTGGGGCCGGCCGGAACCGTGGAATCCGCCTGCGCCTTGGCGGCCGGGCCGGGCGTGGATGCCGGCATTCTGGATATCAACCTGCACGGCCAAAGCAGTGCTCCGGTGGCCTCCCTGCTCCGCAAGCGGCAGAAGCCGTTCTTCTTTGTCACCGGTTACGGCAGCGGCGCGATCCTGCCCGACGAGTTCAGGCGGTATCGCCGTCTGCTCAAGCCCATCGCCCCCATGGACCTGGTGGACGCCATGCGCCGGGAATTCTCCCGGTTGTGACCGGGCGGCCGGCGGCGCTCATCCGGCGGCAGGCTCCGGCCAGATCATCGAGCCCCGGACCCCGTTCCAATCCACGAAATCCGGTAAATCCGCGGCCGGGGCGCATCCACCGAAAACAGGATCGTGCCATCGGGCGCTTCCACGCAGTCCACCGGCCGGCCCAGCACCTGGCCCTGCGGGCCCAGTGTGGAAACGATGCACAGCGAGCCGTACGGCTTGCCCGTCACGTTGTCGAACAGAATACGCTGAATCCGGTAGCCCACCTTCACGCTGCTGTTCCAGGAGCCGTGGCAGGCAATGAAAGCGTCGCCGCGGTGATCGGGGGGAAATTTCCGGTTGGTCAGGGACACAAAGCAGAAGGCATCGGGTGCCCAGTGGGCCCCCAGGCTCCACGCGGGCACGATCGTCTTGGTGGCCAGCTCCACCAGATCCTTGCGGTCCTGATATTCCGGACGCGGAATGCGGTTGCCCACCAGGAAGGGGTGGCCATAAAAACCCCCGGCCACGTAATGATTGAACTCGTCGGGCGGCAGATCGTCGGTGATGGGCTGTTCCCGGCCGGCCTCCTCCCCGTAGCGCTGGCCGAAATTGTCCGAGCCCTGATCGCACCCCCAAACCTCCTGCGTGCCCGGCCGCAGACGCAGTTTCTCGGTGTTGCGGATCCCCGAGGCGAACAGCGTCTTGCCCGTGCCATCCAGATGGTAAAACCAGATCTTTTCCCGATCCGTGTGACTCTGGTCGGTGATATTGCCCGGATCCCCCACGGAGGTATAGAAGCCCTGGTCGGTAACCAGCAGTGAGCGCCACAGGTGGCCGGAGTTGCCCGGCAGACCCGTCAGGATCATCTGCACCTCGGCCGCCGAGCCGTCCGGCTTGTGCCCGCGGGCCCGGCCTATCGCGGTGCTGGGGGCAAACCACAGCCAGCCATCGTGCCAGCACAGCCCGTGCACGAACTTCTGATGCCTGAGGTAAACCTGCTCCTTCTGGTACTCGTCCTGGGCATTCAGGTCGCTCAGGGCCACCACTTGCCCGTGGCCGATCTGGGAAACGTAGAGCGTGCCCCGATCATCTAAGGCCATGCAGCGGGCTTCTTCCAGATGGTCCGCCGCCACCGTGACGCGATATCCCGGTCGCACGGTGAAATCCGGCACGCCGGGCCCCAGCGCCGGCGGGCCGGCGGCCAGCGCGGCGGCCGTACCGACCAGAAGAACCCATCCCGCCAGCAGGTGCCTGCGCATGACCGGACTCCAGGGGCTGAAGGATCCACCGGGATTGTAGGGCTCCCTCTTGCCGGGCAACCCGGCAAATGCCATCATCGCATTCCAGATGGGTGTCGTTAGCCCGTCGGCGTCTAGCCATCCGGGCCCGATGGGGGTAGCCGGCCAAGTGCCGGCTCAGATCGGAGGCCGTCATGATGGTCCTGATTGTGGGTATCTCGTTGGCGTTGTCTTTGGCGGCGGTGGTTATGGCCTTTGGCATGGCGACCCGTTGGGGCCAGTGGGGGTGGCTGGCCCTGGCTCTGACCCTGCTGGTCAGTGCGCTGCGCCGGGGTTACAGCCTGTGGGCGCTGTTGGTGCTCAGGCAGGGACTGGACCCGGTCAGCGAGGGGCTGGGGCTGATCTTCGCCCTCCTGGCCTTGACCGCCGTCTTGGGGTTGCGCTGGCGGCAGCCTTCGCAAGATGCCACCCGGCGCACGCCCGAAACGCTTCTGCGTTGGCCCATCTCCCGCCTGACCCGCTGGGCCCTGGCCCTGCTCTCGCTGGCCATCCTCGGCAGCCTTGGAGTGGGCCTGTACTCTTACTCGGCCAGCCGTCATGTCCTGCTGGCCCGCTTGCAGCGGCACAACACGGTGATGGCTCAATTGCTCGCGGCGGAATATGCCGCCGAGACCAAAAATTCGAGTCCGGCCCGGGCCCTTCAGACCCTGCGCTCGGTGTGGGACGGCATCACCCAGCCGCCCCCGGCACGCTATCTGATCCTGATTGGGCCCGATGGCCGAACCCTGTGGCACTCGGCGGTGCCCGAGCCAATCGATCAGCCGTCGGGACAGGCCGCCCTCCCATCCACGGGCCGGGGTCCCTCCCCGCTGGCCGATCGGCTGGGAACCTCCCGTCCCTGGACGGGGACGATGCTCGGTCCCCAGGGGCGCCCCCTTACCGTGGCCCTGGCCCCGGTGCCCGCGCGGGGCGGCTTCGTGGGGGTGGCCGCCACGGGCGCCCGCCTGGAAACCGATGCCTTGCACTCCGCCCTGCCCTGGGTCGCGGGCTTTGGCATCATCGTTCTGGCCCTGTTTCCGGCTTCCTTCCTGACCCTGCGGCGGGCCTACTTCACCGCCCACCAGGCCCTGCTCGACACCGCCCAGGCCCTGCACGACAGCGAAGAACGTTACCGGGCCCTCTTTGAAAACAGTCATGCCGCCATGGTGGTGCTCGATCCGGACCGCGCCACCATCGTCGATGCCAATCCGGCCGCGTGCGCCTTCTACGGATATGACCGCGCTCGCCTCTGCGGCATGGGCATTGCTCAGATTGATCCCGGCGATGCGGCGCGGATCCCCCAGCGCGTCCACGCCTGTCTGGCCGGCACCCAGCCTCAGTTCGTCACCCGCCAGCGCATGGCCTCCGGGGCCGATCGTGAGGTCGAGGTGTCCTGCGGGCCCATGGCCATCCAGGGACGAACCTTCCTGTTCGCCATCGTGCACGATGTGACCGAGCGCCGCCGCGTGCAGGAGCAGTTGGAGTTGATCCGCCGGGCCGTCGCCAGCGCCTCCGACGCCGTCGGCCTGACCGATCCCGAGGGTCGGGTCATCTATCACAATCAGGCCATGACCGACCTGCTGGGTTACAGCATCCAGGAGATCAACAACTGTGGTGGCCCGCGCGTCGTCTTCCCGCCGACGCCCGCCGCCCAGGCCGTCTACCGGGCACGCCAGGAACGCCCCTCGTATTGCACGGAAGTCGAACTCAGGGCCAGGGATGGCCGCGACGTCCCCGTTCTCTACCGCACCGACCGTATCACCGACAGCGAGGGCCGGACCATCGGCCAGGTCACCGTCCTGACCGACATGACCGAGCGCCGCCGCGCCGATCAGGCCCTGCGCCAGAGCCAGGAAACGCTGGCCACCATGATGCAACATCTGCCGGGCATGGCGTACCGCTGCGCCCACGATGCCCAGTGGACCATGGAGTTCGTCAGCGAAGGCTGCCTGGACTTGACCGGCTACCAGCCTTCCGACCTGCTGCACAACCGGCGCATTGCCTTCAATGAAATCGTCCACCCCGCCGACCGGGCCCGCCTCCACCAGGTGGTGGATGCCGCCGTGCGCGAGGACCGCGGCTACGAACTCACCTACCGCATCATCACCGCCACCGGCCGCCAGAAGTGGGTCTGGGAGCAGGGGCGGGCCGTACGCTCCCACCGCGGCACCCTGGTCGCCCTGGAAGGCTTCCTCGCCGATGTGACCCAGCAGCATGAGGCCGAAGACCGCATCCGGGCCAGCGAGGCCCGCTTCCGCGAACTGGTGGATCACATCGATGAGGCCTTCTGGCTGGTCGATCCCGCCAGCGGCCGGTTCATCTACGCCAGCCCCGCCCTGAGCCAGATCACCGCGCGTCCGCTGCCCGACGGCCACACCTCCTTCCGCCTGCACATCGAGGCCCTGACCGTTCCTGAAGACCGGCCGGCTGTGCGCCAATACCTCACCAACATCCTGGCCGGCGCCCAGGCCGGCCTCGAGTTTCGCTTGACCTGCCCCGACGGCGGGCTCTTGTGGGTTCTGGCCCGGGCCTTCCCCGTCCGGGATGAACAGGGGGCCGTCTGCCGCATCGCCGGTACCCTGCAGGACATCACCCTCCGGCGCCAGGCGGAAGAGGCTCTGCGCGAAAGCGAACGCAAATACCGTCAGCTCTTCACCGAGATGCTCGATGGACTGGCGCTGCATGAGATCATCTGTGACTCGGAGGGCCGCCCCATCGACTATCGCTTCCTGGAGGTCAACCCCGCCTTTGAACGCATGACCGGCTGGTCCGCCGCCCAGGTGGTCGGCCGGACCATGCGCCAGATCCTGCCCGATATCGAACCGTTCTGGATCGACACCTACGGCCGCGTCGCCCTGGGCGGTCAGCCCACCCACTTCGAGCACTTTGTCCCCCAGATGACCCGCCATTTCGAGGTGGCCGCCTTCAGTCCACGCCTCGGGCTGTTCGCGGCCATGTTTACCGACGTGACCGCCCGCCAGCAGGCCGAAACCGATCTGCGGCGGGCCTATGAGTTGCTCGATGCGGTCATCCGCACCTGCCCCGTGCCCGTTTTCACGATCGGTCCGGACGGCCGGGTGGATCTGTGGAATCCCGCCGCCGAAAAAACCTTCGGCTGGACACAGCAGGAGGTGCGCGGCCGGCCCTTGCCCATCGTCCCCGAGGTCGCCTACGCCGAGCACCACTTCCTGCTCCAGCGCGTCATGCAGGGCGAAGCCTTGCGGGGCATCGAGGTCCGCCGTGTCCGCCGCGATGGCTCGCCCGTGGATATCAGCATCTTCAATGCCCCCATCCGTGACCACCAGGGCGCGATCCTGTCCATCGTCTCGGTGACGCCCGACATCAGCGAACGCAAGCTGGGGGAGCGGGCTTTGCGCGCCAGCGAGGAGAAAAGCCGCGACCTGGCGGCCCGCCTGCAGGTGCTGCTGCGCGAGCTGGATCACCGTGTCAAAAACAACCTGGCCGCCCTTTACGCCCTGGTGGAACGCTACGCCCGCTCCGCCCAGGATGTGGCCAGCTTTGCCGCCGCCATTCGCGGCAAGCTTATGGCCATGAATGCTGCCCACGAAATCATCGCCCGGGCCGGATGGCAGCCGGTCGATATCGCTGAACTGCTCGGTGGGCTGGCCGCCCAGTTGACCGCCGACCCCCACCAGCGGTTGGCCCTGCATCTTGAAGGGCCCCCCCTGCGCATCGTCCCGCGCCAGGCCAGCGCCCTGGCCATGGTCCTGCAGGAACTGGTGGCCAACTGCGAAAAGCACGGGGCCTTTCGCAGCCCCCAGGGGACCGTCAATCTTACCTGGCTCATCCTGCCCGAAAGTGACCTGGCCTGCCGCGTTCGCTTGCGCTGGCAGGAAACTGGCGGGCCGCCGGCTCAGTCTCCGGCCGGCCAGGGCGTGGGCCTGAAGCTTATCGACGGCTTCGCCCGGTTCGAACTGGGCGGTCAAGCGACGTTTGACTTTACCCCCCAGGGACTCACCTGCATTCTGGACTGCCAACTGGACATCAGCCTCGATTCCGCCGCCGCTCCCGCCTAGCGCGATCGCCAGGACATCCCTGCGCGGTCCGCCGGCCGCACGACCTCCGGTACAAATCCAGGCTCTTTCCGCTCAACCGGGGGCCGCCGCCGGCAACCCGCGCGCATAAAAAACGCGGATGCCCGCCCCCCTCGGCTTGGCACCCGCGCTCTTGTTGAAATTTCAGAAACCCCAGAACCCCTGCGCCCTCAACGGCCCGCATGTCTCAGTTCAGGTTGGTCGGCTGGTTGAACCGTTCCGTATTCGCGGTCACACCGCGAGGGGCCCTTTCGGCGCAATAAAAACGCCGCTGGCTGTGGGGGGGCGGATCAACCAACGGCGGCGTCATGGACGCATGACTGTTGCTGGCGAACGTGGCCAGACAGCCATTTTGTATAGCTTATCATCGGAGTTTTCGGTGGGCAAGCTTGATTCTGTTTTTTTGATTCTGTTTTTGAGTTGCAACGGCTTGCTTCGGATTTGTTTGGCGGCGCCGTTGAATTGTGAGACGCACCCCATGCGTTGAGGCCCCGATGGGCCGGTGAAAACTGACCCGCCGAGGAGCTCCCCAGGCGCTGGGGTGATAAGGGGGTAAGTCAGGGTGGATTTCCGGCGATGCTTTCGTGGGAGATGCCCGGGAGGCGGGGCGGGACAGGGGCGGGGGCGGGGGGGGAGGCG
>JAJXSS010000290.1 GCA_021784455.1 Planctomycetota bacterium | reverse complement strand
AGCGAACTGATCCGCCCCCAGAACTCACGCCGGGCCATCGGGTCGGCGCCGCTGGTGGCTTCGTCCAGGAAGAGGATGTCCGGCTCATGCAACAGGGCAGCCGCCATGGACAGCCGCTGCCGGTAACCGCCGGGAAGCTGGCTGCTGGGCAGGCGCGCAAACGATTCCAGCTCGAACTGCCGCAGGGCCCAGGCGATCCGCTGCTGCCGCCGGCGCCCACGCAGGCCGTAGGCACTGGCGAAGAACTGCAGGTTCTCCATGACATTCAACTGGCCGTAAAGAGAGAACTTCTGGGCCACGTACCCGATGCGCTGGCGGGCCGAGGCCCGGGAGGTGCGCAGGTTCGCCCCGGCTATGCGCAAGGTCCCCTCCGAAGCTGGCAAGAGGCCGCACAACATGCGGAAGGTGGTGGTTTTGCCCGCCCCATTGGGGCCCAACAGGCCGAAGATTTCCCCGCGCCGAACCTCGAAACTGACGTGGTCCACGGCGGTAAAGGCTCCGAACTTGCGGACCAGATCATGGACCTCCACCGCCGGGCGGTTACCGTCGGGGGTCGGCGGCCGGTTCAGGGCCATGCTGGTATCCGATGGCGGCCGGCCAACCTGGGCATGCACCAGGGTCATGAACCCGTCTTCAAAGCGCGCTGGCTCAGGTGTGGCCTGGGCCCGGGCCCAAGGGCTGCCCTCGGCCGGCAGTGGCCGGTCCAGGGACGCGTTCAACACCACACGCACCTGCCCGGCCTGGGGCACGGCGTCCACCACATCGGCGTGAGCCTGCAACTGGGCCCGCAGGCTCCGGGCCGTCTGGCCGGCGGGCGGCTGCACCAGGTACACCCCCCTGCCGGCGCAGGCGGTGATCTGAGCCGGCGGGCCCTGAGCCAACACTTTGGCCGCGTAAAGCACCACCGTATGGTCGCAGCGCTCGGCCTCATCCAGGTAGGAGGTGCTCAGCAGAACCGTGTGGTTCTCCTGCCGCACCAGGTGCAGGATGATCTCCCACAACTCGCGGCGGGACAGGGGATCGACACCCACCGTCGGCTCATCGAGGATCAGCATATCAGGTGTCCGGATGAGCGTGCAGGCCAGTCCGAGTTTCTGCTTCATGCCACCGGATAGACGCCCGGCCAGCCTTCGCCGGAATGGCCCCAGGGCGGTCATCTGCATCAGCCGGTCGTATTGCCGGCGGCGCTGGTCGCCCGCCACCCCGTGCAGGTCGGCGTACAGATCCAGGTTCTCCTGGACACTCAGATCTTCGTACAGGCCGAACTTCTGGGGCATGTACCCGATGCGATCTTGAACCTGTTGGGGGTGGACGGCCACATCCAGGCCACTGACGGTCAAAGCCCCCGCATCGGGGGTAATCAGCCCCGCGGTCAAGCGCAGCAGCGTGGTCTTGCCCGCCCCATCTGGCCCGACCAGAGCGGTCAAGGAGCCGCGGCGGGCGGTGAAGGAGACCCCGTCCAGGGCCTGCACCACTTCTCCCGTGGCCCGCCGAAACGCCTTGCGCACCTCGCGCACCACCAGCGGAATGTCGGTCACGGGATCGGTCATGGCCGGCGGTCCGGCGCGGTCTGCGGGATTGCTTCGCGGCCCTGACTGCGGGTCGCGGAGGCGGCAGCCGCAGCATCGGCCGCCGGAAAGGTGACGGTCACGGGCATGCCCAGACGCAGATCATCGGAGGGATCTTTGACAAAGACGCGCACTTCGAAGACCAGGCTGGTGCGCAGTTCCGGGGTTTGCACCGTCTTGGGGGTGAACTCGGCCACGGGGGAGATGAATCCGACCCAGCCGCGAAACTGGGTTCCGGGCAGGCCATCGGTGGTGATGATCGCGGGCATGCCCGGATGCACCTGCGCCAGGTCTGTTTCCGGCACGTACGCGCGCACCCACTTCGGGGTGGTGATGGCGATGGAGAAAACCGGCCGCTGCGGCGAAGCCATGTCGCCCGGCTCCAGAAGGCGCGATTGCACAATCCCGTCCACGGGCGATACCAGCCGGGCATCGGCAAGCTGGCGGCGCAGCAGGGCCATCTGGGCCTCGATGGCACGCAGTTGGGCCTCGGCCTGGGCGATGTCCTCGGCTCGCGGCCCGGCGATGGCCAGGTCCAGCGCTTTCTGCATGACCTGAACCTGGGCGTCGGCCACCTGCATGGCGGCCTGGGCGTTATCGACATCCTGCTGACTCGATGCCGCACTGGCCAGCAGCGTTTTCCTGCGTGCATACTGCCGCCGGGCGTTGACGGCATCCGCCTGGGCGGCATCCAGGTTGGCCCGGGCCTGGGCGATCTCTTGGGGGCGGGTGCCGTGATGCAGACGCTCCACCACGGCCTTCTGGGCGGCAATCTGGGCTGCCACCTCGTCGATCTGGGGCTCAAGCCGGCTGGTATCCAGTTGGGCCAGAACCTGGCCCTTGTGGACGCGATCACCCTCCTCCACCGCTTCGCTGACGATGCGCTGGCTGTCGACAAACGCCAGCGACACCTGGCGCAGGTCCACGTTGCCATACAGCGTCAGCTCGGATGAAACGGCCGACGGATGGCTGACCCACCAGGCGACCCCACCCAGCGCAGCCAGCAAAAGAAGGATGCCGATGATGATCCGGCGCATAGCACACCCTTGCCGCGGATGATACTCGCCGCCGGCAGACAGGGAAATCGCTCGCCGTCTGCAAATGCCGAAACGCCGGCCCCGTCAGGCGGGTCCGCCCGGCCGTCAATGGTCGCCGAGCGCCTGGAGCATGGCCCGCACGTTGGGCACGGGGTACGGGCCTGGATGTCGTAAATGGTGCTAAAAGCGAAGCCACCACCCCAGAACACGATCCGATCACCATGGACGCTCTCGCGATGGTCCGGGGCCCTCCCCGTCGCCGAGCACTGCATGATTCCCGGTGATGCTGGTGGCTCCGAAATCCACGGGGAACCGCGAATACTCGCGGGAAATAAAGGCCGCCAGACATCATCACGGTCTCGCATGGAAAAGCCTCGTGCCGCCTGGTGCCCGGCGGAGTTCCGTGTGCGGGAATGCATCGCGTGGGTCTTGCTTCTGCGAACCGGCAAGCGAGTCCGTCCGGAAATGCCGCCCCGATGGACTGGATTCGCGGCATCATCCCACGGCGCGTAGAATCCAGGTATGGCAGTGACCGTAACCGTCAACGGCGAAAAAAAGGAATTGCCCCCCGGCGCCAGCGTGCGCGACCTGGTGGAAGCCCTGGACCTTAAGGGCCGAGCCGTGGCGGTGGAGCTGAATCGCAGCGTGGTGCCGCGGCGCCAGCACGAAAGCACCCCGCTTAAGGACGGCGATATGGTGGAAGTCGTAACCCTGGTGGGAGGCGGCTGAGGGACACGAATGGTCTTGGATCTCGATCGATCATCTGCCCCTCGCGGGAAACTGCCCGACCCAAAAGGATTGCAGACCCACCCACGCGGTCTTCCCCTTCAGAGATCCGAAACCATCGATTAGAGGTATGACCATGACAACTAACCTTCAAGCCGACAAAGCTGAACTGGACGCGCCCCTGGAAGTGGGCGGACGGACCCTTACCAGCCGGCTGATCGTCGGGACCGGCAAGTACCACGATTACGAGACGATGCAGCAGGCCCTGGACGCCTCGGGTGCGGCGGTGATTACTGTCGCTGTGCGCCGCGAGCGGCTGATCGACAAGGAGGGGCGGTCCCTCCTGGATTTCATCGACACCAAGCGCTACACGATCCTGCCCAATACCGCCGGGTGCTTCACGGCGGAGGATGCCGTGCGGGTGGCACGCCTGGGCCGCGAGCTCCTGGACCAGCTTGAAAATCCGGGCAAGGACTGGGTAAAACTGGAGGTTCTGGGCGACAGGAAAACGCTCCTGCCCGACCCGGTGGACACGCTGGAAGCCTGTCGCACCCTGACGAAGGATGGGTTCAAGGTTCTGTGCTACACCAGCGATGATCCGATCATGGCCCAGCGCATTCGGGACGCCGGAGCCGCATCCGTGATGCCCGCGGGTTCACCCATCGGCTCGGGTCAGGGCGTGCTGAACCCCAACAACATCCGGCTGATCCTGGAACTGCTCAAGGGCAGGGAACACGGCGGTGACCCGGCCTATCCGGTCATCGTGGATGCGGGCGTGGGCACGGCGTCGGATGTGGTGCATGCCATGGAACTGGGGGCCGACGGGGTGCTGCTGAACACCGGCATCGCCCACGCTCAGGCCCCGGTGCGCATGGCCCATGCCATGCGCCATGCCATCGCCGCCGGCCGGCTGGCCTACCTGTCCGGCCGCATCGGCAAACGCCTGTACGCCACGGCCTCCAGCCCGTGGACCGGGGTCATCAGTTACATCCCCGGCGAGTGACCATCCATGCCGCGGAGCCGTCCAGACCGCCCCCGGCCGCTTGAGGCCACGGATCGCCTTGGCCCCGCACCATCAGAATGGCCGCCCGCGCTCCGGCCGGGATGAGGAAGTCGCTAATCGACCGTTTTCCAGTTGAGGTGGTTGCCGCCGCTGCGCTTGGACTGGTACATCAGATTGTCGCTCAGAGCAATGAGTTCATCGAGTGCGGCCACTTTACCTTTGCCCGCCGCCCAAACCATCCCGGCGCTGAGCGTAGCCCGAAGCGGGACTTGCCCCCCTTCGGCAAACTGGCTCAGCACGCTGCGCACCCGCTGCTCGGCCTGCGCGGGCGTGCATTCCAGCATGAGAACCAGGAACTCGTCGCCGCCGATCCGGCCCACCACGCCTTCGCGGCCGGCAATCTGACGCACCAGCGCCACCAGGCGGCGCAATGTCTGGTCGCCCTGGGCATGGCCCTGGGTGTCGTTAATCTGCTTGAAGCAGTCGATATGCAGAAAGACCAACGCAAACGGGATTGAGTAGCGGTCGGCCCGGACTAGCACGTCCCGCGCCCGGGCGTAAAACCCGTCGCGATTGGAGGCGCCGGTCAGGGGATCGGTCGCGGCCGCCAACTCGATTTCGGACTGCTGCGCCATCAGATCATGAACCTGCAGACCCGCGGTGGCCGCCTGCTGCATCAACTCCTGAACATTGCCGACCAGGCGGGTGGTGTTGTCCGCCGCCTCGCGGCCGGCACATTCCAGGAGCTCCAGCAGGTGCAGGGTGGCCACGCTCTTTTCGTCAAAGAAGGCGTCCAGGCGATCGAACTCTTTCTGGACGCTTGCCAGAAAGGCCACGGGGTCGGCCCCATGGCCCCGAGCCGCAATGAATTCTTTCATCTCAGCGGCATCCCCGGGATTCCAGTGATCCGCCAAATGGGGGAACAGGCCGGCCAGGTAAACCGCGTCCGCCAGGGCCTCGTTAGGGATGCACTCGCGCAGGCGCTGGTGGTCGTGGTGAAAGGCCACCGCATCGATGAAGACCTCGGGCAGTTCCAGCTTCTGGACGATGATGCGGCCCAGGTCGGTGTGATCCAGGCGGAACAGTTGGCGGTCTCTTCCCAGGTGGGTGTGCCAGTTGCTGGAGACGTCCCGGAGCATGGCCTGCATCTGCTCGGGGGCCACGGCGTACATGAAGGGGATGGCCAGGTCTTCAAACAACCCGGCCGTGAATGCTTCCTCCCCGAGCCCCGGATCGTGTAACTGCGCGAATTGTTGGGCGGCAACGGCCTTGCACAAGGCGCTGGTCCAGAACAGGCGGGCTTCTTCGCGGGTCAGCCTCAGTTCATGGTGCAGTCCCGTGATGCAGTAGCTGACCGACAGGGTCCGGACCGTGGCCAGCCCCAGCAGATTGACTGCGGCTTCCACCCGGGTGACTCTATTGCGCACCCCGAACCAAGACGAGTTGGCCAGGCTCAGAAGCTTGGTTGCCAGAGAACTGTCGGAACGGAGGACATGGGCGTATTCGCGAGGCTCGGTGTCGGGGTTCTTGCCCAACTCCATGAACCGGATGGCGACGCCGATGGTGGTGGGCAGGTAGTTGATGGCTGCGATCTTGGCAAGCACCGGGGCCTCATAGGGTCCGGTCGCAGCCGCGGTCGCAGTGACGTTCATATCTGTAGCCATGCCCAAGAACACCTTTGGCAGGGTGGCGAGGTGGATAAGCGACCGTCGGGTTCACCAATGAACTCGGGCTCGTAGCGAAAGAGCCCCCCCTGCGGCGATCCCACCTCTATTGATAATCATCCA
>JAJXSS010000289.1 GCA_021784455.1 Planctomycetota bacterium | reverse complement strand
CCGGAACCCCCTCTTTAAACGCCGGGTTGCTGGCCAGCCTCACCTTCACCGCCTATCTCAAACTGGCCGTCTCACTCGTAGGGCTGCTTCTCTTGCTGGTGGCTGCCGGCGTGCCGGATGAGATTCCCCAGATTCGCGAGGCGGACCACCTGGCCCCGGGGGGACGCTTCGAGCCGGGCCTGGTCTACCGCGGGGAGTTCTTCGCGTTCTTCCTCTTGAGCCTTACGGGCGTCATGCTCGTCGCGGGGGCCCGCGATCTGGTGCGCCTCTTCCTGGCCCTGGAACTCACCAGCCTGCCCACCTATGTGATGGTGGCCACCTCCCGCAGCAACGTGAAAGCTCAGGAAGCCGCCGTCAAGTACTTCTTCCTGGGCGCTTTGGCCGCGGCCATCTTCCTCTACGGCTTCACCCTGATCTACGGCGCCACCGGCTTTACCCACTTCGACCAGATTCGTGGCTATATCGCAGGCAGGGCAATCTCGCCGGCCAACTACGACCTCTTCCTGATCGGCATGGTGCTGGCGATTGTCGGCATCGCGTTCAAGACCGCGGCCTTCCCCATGCACTTCTACGTCGCTGATGTGTACCAGGGGGCGGCCACGCCCGTCAGCGCGTTTCTGGCGTTCGTGCCCAAGACCGCCGGCTTCGCCGCCCTGATCCTGGTCCTGGGGCTGGCCGATCCCACCGGTACCGGACACTATCCGCAGATCATTACGGGGCTGCTGTGGGTCATGGCGGTGCTGACCATGACCATCGGTAACGTGCTGGGCCTCCTGCAGAACAGCGTCAAGCGCGTGCTGGCCTACAGCTCCATCGCTCATTCCGGCTACATGCTGGTGGGGCTGGTGGCCGGGGCAGCCGCAGTGGGTGCTTCAGGAAGCACTTCCGGGGGCGCCGGTACGGCCTTGGGCGAGGGCCTGGCGGCGGTCTTGTTCTACCTGGTCGCTTACGGTCTGGCCACGCTGGCGGCCTTTGCCGTGCTGGGGTGCCTCCAGGCTCGTGGCGAAGAGGTCGACACCTTTGCGGATCTGTCCGGCCTGTCACGCCGCCATCCGGGCCTGGCCGTGCTCATGCTGCTGGCGGTACTCTCCCTGATCGGCCTGCCGCCCATGGTCGGCTTCATCGGCAAGATTTACCTGTTCGGTTCGGCCATCAAGGCCGGATTCGTGTGGCTGGTGGTCATCGCGGTGCTCAACAGCGCGGTGTCGGCGGTGTATTACCTGCGCATCGCTTCGGCCTGCTATTTCGGGGAGGATGGGGGCGAAACGCAGGCCCTGCCCGGAACCTCGCGCCGGCTGGCGGCAGGGCTGGCCGCCCTGCTGGCGGTGGTGCTGGGCTTGGCGGGCGGCTTCCTGGTCAGTGCGGCCCAGCACGCGGCCGATCAGCGACCGGGGCTGAATTCCCCCGCGCCCACGCCCGGCATCATCCGTACCAGTTACGAGCCGAAATAGCGACCGCCATTTTGGTCATTTGTGTAGCGGAACCACCGGCACCGGTGGCCCTGCCGGACGCGGCGCCGGCCCCACAATGCGTCTAAGAATCATCCCCTCGCTCAGCCAGATCCCGGCCATGCCCAGAGGCGAACCCTTCATCTGCCAGGTGGCGGTGGCGGTCGTACCCTCCGCCGTGACCCGCAAACTGCCCAAAACCGCGGCTACCGGCTCTCGCACCGGCGCGGGCAGAAAGGCCTGACCTTGCACGTACCGGGCCGCATTCTGCATGTTCGTCTGCACCGCTTGGGCGGCCTGGGCCACGGCTTGGGCATCCTGGCCCTGGGCTTTGAGCGTGTAGTCCAGATGGTCCCCCGCCGCTGTGGCACTCAGCACGGCCGAGGCAAAAACGCCCACGTTCCGGTCGAATACGTAACGGGGGTTGATATCCACCACGCCCCAGACCGGGCAGTTGGTATCTACCGCACGAATCAGGGCGACCATTCTCGCGTTCTGCTGGAGCCCCCCGTGCCTGCTGGTAAGTGCCGAGGTCAGTTCGCCGACGGGTCTGGGCATGTTCCGCGGGCCCGTCAGCACCACCAGCCGTTTCCCGTCTGCGCAGATCACCGTAAGATCCCCCCCGCCCACCTCCAGCACAGCCCACGATCCCACCTTGCGGATTGTCGTGCGGCCCAGACCCTGCAGCACGCCCACCAGGGTCTTGGGATCGTATTGGCCCCGGAGGATGGCGACGGCGCCTTTCTGTGGGTCGGCGTTCACACCCAAGGTAAGGCAGTCCAACTCGAAGTTACCCGTCCGGTGGGCGAGGTCAATGATGTCCTGGGCGATCTCATTGGCCTCCTCCTCCATGGCCTGGGGCGCCGTGCCCACGATGCCCGCCACACGGGCCATGACCTGATGGGGGTCCACCGTGCCGCCCGCCGGCAGGCTGATCTGCAGCACCAGGCCGACATTCTGGGGAAGAAGCCACACATCCTTCCGGCGGTCCCTGGCATCCAACGCGGGCCGCTGATAAGGCTGCCCGCCGATGGCCGCCAGGGCCGCGGCGGCATACCGGGCCTCAAAGGGCTGCTTGGAATGGAGCAAGCCTTGCAGAACCTGCGCCGCCCGCGGGTCCTTGAGTTCACCCAGGGTGCGAATCGCCATCAACCGCCGCACCGTCATCTCCTGGCGCTCCTCGGCCAGGTCGCGCAGGATCGACTGGGCCCGCACCATCACCTCGGGATCCTTGGATTTGGCCGCCTCCTCCAACTGCGGTAGAGCGGCCGCCCCCATTTTCCGCAGTTCTTCGGCCGCCCTTTCCCGGACCTCAAAGCTGTCCGAAGCCAGGTCCTGAATCTGGTGGGTGACCTCCTGAACCGGAAGTCGCGCCGCCAGTTCCCGCCGCATCGCCTCCACGGTCATCGGCACCCCGGCCAGTTGCCAGTACGCCCGAGTGGGTATGTAGTCCAGAAGCTGGTTGCCTGCCGGACCGGCCCCACCCAGCAAGGCCATCATCAGGATGCCGATATAGCTGTAGGCCATATTGCACACCCACCCGGGCCTCGCTCCCGGCGAATCTTACGACGCGGCGACTGGCCAAGGCCCCCAGGGCGGCCCTTGCCTGACTAGCCCGGGAGTAGCACCCCCAGCACAATCCCCAGCGGCGAACCTTTCATTTCCCATCGCAGCGTCGCCGTGCCGCCGGCGCTGGCGCAACGGACCGAGTCCAGAATACTCTTGATGGCCTGGGTGAAGGGCAGCGCCCCCATCCGAGGCTGGGCTAACTCCGCCTTGACCTTCTCGATCTCCTGGTTCACGGCCTGCACCGAGGCTGCGACGGCGACCGGATCCTTGCCCGTGGCCGTGACGGTAAAGCTGCCCATGTCCCCTGCCTTGATGCCGGCCAGGGTCACGCTGTCAAAGGGCTGGCTGTTGGGAAGTTGCCGGTACGAGTCGTTCATCTTCGCCACCCCCCAGATCGGCAGCGTGGTATCCACCGTCTTGAGCAAAGCCACCAGGTCCTTGTTTTCATTCAGCGTGCCTTTGCCGGCTTGGCACGCGTTCACCATGGCCTCCACCGGCATGGGAAGCTGCGGGTCGCCGGCGATCAAGACGGCCCGGTGGCTGTCCGCCAGCACCAGATACGCCCGGTTCTGAGACACTTCCACCACCTCCACCCCGCCCACCTGGGTGATCGCCGCTTGGGGATTGGCCGATTGAATCGCCGGCCCCAGAGCTTTGGCATCGTACAGGCCGCGCAGAATGATGACCGCCCCGGCCTTGGGATTCTCGTTGAGCCCCAGGGTGACACTGGTGAGACGCAAGTTCCCCGTGCGCTGGGCAATCTGCAGCACCTGCCGCGTCACCCCTTCGACCGCCGCATCCAGGGCCTGCGGCTCGCCCCCCATCATCGCGGTCATGGGCTGCACCATCGCCCTCAGATCCACCGGTCCTCCCGGTTCGATCGCCATCTGGGCCACCAGCCCCGAATCCTTGGGCAGCAGCCACAGATCCCCGGCTCTTTCCGCGGGGGTGATACCCTTGCGCGTCACGGGCTTGCCCGCGATGGCGGCCAGGGCAGCCTGTGCGTATTCCGCCTCAAATGGTCGCTTGGATTTCGCCAGCTTCGTCAACACTGCTGCCGCCGATGGATCCTTCAACTCCCCCAGGGCGCGGATGGCCATCAGGCGGCGGAGGGCCGGGGCCCGTGCGTTGTCATGCAATGCCTTCAGGAGCAACTGGGCTCTCTGCGCAACTTCGGGATTGGACGATTGGCTGGCTTTCTCCAGGTCCGGGACCACCACCCCGCCCAGCTTGCGCAGCGCCTCGCTGGCCTGGTCGCGCACCTCGGCACTGGCCGATCCCAGGTTCTCGATGTAGCGCCGGGCATCCACCGGCACCCCCGGCTTGTCATCGAGCTCATGCAACAGCACATCGCTTTTCAGTTCAACGCCCTGCGTCTGCCAATACAGGTTGCTGGGCAGATAGTCGATCAGGTCGTTGCCCATCGAACCACCACCGAGCATGACCATCAGAATCAATTCCATCAACCCAAAAGCGGCCATGATGGGACCTCCGGGCAAATCAGTAACGCAAGGGAAGGGACAACACCGCAGACATTCTGACCACGGCGTCAGACTATCACGATGGCGGCCGGCAGGCCAGCCGATAGTTGGCCTTTCAAGGCCAAACACAGGCAGCCTGCGTTCCTCAAGCGTGTATACGTTTGCCGTCTTACGCGGCCACCCCGCGCAGCACTTCTCTTTGCACCCCAATTAACTGCCTGATCCCCTTGCCTGCCAGATCCAGCAACCGATCGAGATCGCGCCGGGCAAACGTTCCGCGCTCGGCCGTGCCCTGCACTTCCACCAGCTCGCCCTTGTGGTTCATGGCCACGTTCATGTCCACCTCGGCCCGCACATCCAACGCGTAGTCCAGGTCCAGCACCGGCCGGCCGTCCACGATGCCCACCGAGACCGCCGCCACCGGGCCCAGGATCGGGTCCCGCTCGATCATTCCCTGCTTTCGGGCCCAGGCGATGGCCCGGGCCAGGGCCACGAATCCGCCTGTGATCGAGGCCGTGCGCGTGCCGCCATCGGCCACCAGAACATCGCAGTCACAGGTGATCGACACCCCGGGCATCTTCTTCAGGTTCACGCTGGCCCTTAGCGCCCGCCCGATCAGACGCTGAATCTCCGTGCCCCGGCTGTCCGGCCCACGCTTCTTGCGATCCGGGGTGGACCCCGGCAGCATGCTGTATTCGGCCGTCACCCAGCCCTGCGTGGGCTTTTCACCCGGCTTGGGCTTCAGATAGGGTGGCAAATCCAACGACACACTGGCCGTGCACAGCACCTGCGTACACCCCTGGCTGATCAAAACCCTTCCGGGGGCCGCCGCCGGCGCCGCTTTGAAACTCACCGGCCGAAGCTGATCCGCGCTCCGCGTCTGCACCATTTCGCAATCCTTTCTGATGGGTCTTGCCCTGTACGCGTGTTCTGTCGGTTCGATCTTGGCGCCCTCGGCGTCATGGCGGTCAGTCTTCCTTGACTTCCTCCCACCGGGGAATCGAATCCATCGCCCCCGCCCGGGTTACGCACACCGCTGCCGCGGCACAGGCCTTGGCCAGCGACTGAGCCACCTCCATCCCCCGCCCCCGACATGCCAGGTAATAACCGATAAACGTGTCTCCCGCCGCCGTCGTATCCACCGCCTGCACCCGGGGCGCCGCCTGGCGGATCTGCCGCCCGCTTCCCGCCACGCCTTGGGCGGCCGGCCCCTGGTGAACCGCCCCTTCGGCACCCAGCGTCAGGATCACTTCCGCCCCCGGCAGCATCCGCCCCAGTTCGGCCAGCATGGTATCCGCTTCACCCCGGCCGCTCAGCCCCGCCCCTTCCGTCTCGTTGAGGATCAAGAGGTCCACCTGGTCCAGCGGATAGGTTCGGACCTGGGCATCAAACGGCGCCGGGTTGAAACAGACGCTCAGCCCCCGCTGCCGGGCCCCCTGCATGATATACGGCACCTCGTTCGTCTCGTTCTGCACCAGCAGCACATCCCCCCGCCCATATTGCCCCAGCGTACGATCCACCTCCGCGCGACTCAGGGCCCGGTTGCCTCCACCCAGCAGCACAATCGAATTCTGCCCCCGGGCATCCACCTGGATGATCGCCTGCCCTGTGGGGCCCTCGCCCACCTGCACGTGCGCCA